>CATWCG010000147.1:0-5137 GCA_958349165.1 uncultured Actinomyces sp.
GCCGACGCCCGCCCCCGCCAGCGCGTCCGCGCACGAGACCAGTCGGCGATCCTGGATCGCGACCTGGGTCAGCGTCATCGTCACGAACAGGAGGAGGCAGACGAAGGCGCAGCCCGCGCACATGAGGATCCCGACGCGCCCCTCCTCACCCACCGGCCACCACCTCCCGCACGGGCGCGCTCGCGCTCGACGACACCGTCACGCCGACAGCGCCGAGCCAGGCGGGCATGAACGGTAGGGGGACGCGCACCGAGACGCTCACCTCGATGGCGCCCTCCGACGAGGCGCAGGCCGCGCACGAGGAGGACACCGAGGCCGGGGCGTCCACCCCGAAGTCCTCGACGATCAGCGCGACGGCACGCTCAGCGTCCGCGCGCCGCTCGCTGTCCTGCGCGAGGATGCGCGCAGCCTCACGCGCGCCCGCATCCACAGCCATGGCCCCGGCGCTCACCTGCCCGATCGCCAGCACGATGTAGAACACCGGGATGACCAGGACCACGAGGATCCCCAGGAACTCGACGCTGGCGTCTCCTCGCTCGTTCACGGCCCCTCCACCAGCGCCCGGCCGCGCACGGTCATCCATCGCGGCCCCAGGCCTCCCACGAGCGGCAGGCGCGTGCGCACGGTGACGACGAGGACGTCGACCCCCTCGTCGCTATGACGGTCCACGGCAATCTCACGGTCCTTCGAGGCACCCACGAGGGAGTCGAGGAGCTCGCTCGTGCGCGCGATCGCCTCCCCCTCGTCGCCGCCGAGCAGGCCGCCGCGGCGCGCCCCCTCCGACGCGGCGCTCACACTCATCGTGCGCACGTGCGAGGCGAAGGCCAGTTGGGCGAGCAGGAGGATGAGAAGCACCGCGAGTCCCTGGACGAGGACCGTGGAGACCACCTCGGAGCCGCTCTCAGCGTCACGCTCAGATGCCGGAAATGGAATCCATCGCACGATTAAAAATCTCCACGAGGCGCTCCGAGGCGACGCCCCAGATCAGGACGACGAGGGCGGCGGTCATGAGCGTAATCAGCACCCAGCCGGGCACATCCCCACGCTCCCCCAGGTCGCGGGAGCGACGTAGCCACTTCTTCATGGCGTGTTCCTTTCTCTTCGATGGTTCTTACGGAGTGAAGTCCAGGGCAATGAGGCCCGGGTAGAGGGCGAACAGGACGGTGACGGGCAGGATCAGGAAGACGACGGGCAGGAGCATCGCGATCTCGCGGCGGCCACCCTCCTCCATCAGGGCAGCGAGGGAGCGTTCGCGCTGGTCGCGGGCCTGATCGTGCAGGACCGAGGCCAGGGGCGAGCCGCGCTCGATCGCCGTGGTAAGGGTGCGGGCGAGCCTGGTGAGCGCCGGAGAGTCGGTGCGTTCGTCGAGTTGGGCGAGGGCGCGCACCGAGGGCATGCCGTTGCGGATGTGGCCCGCCGTGAGCCCCAGTTCCGCGCCCAGGGGGCCGCCGGCGCACCCGGCGACGCGCTCGATGGCGGCGGGAATCGACTCCCCGGCGGCGACCGCGAGCGCGAGGAGCTCCGCGCAGTCGGGCACGGCGGCGTCGATCGCGCGTTGGCGGCGGCGTGCCCGCAGGGTGAGTGCCCGGTCCGTGCCGGTCAGACCGATGAGGGTGCCCACGAGCGCGCATGCGCACAGGGGAATGAGGGAGGAGCGCAGGGAGGATGCGGGGCGGGCCGTGAGGGCCAGGCAGGAGAGGATCAGCCCGGCGATGCCGGCGGCGGCCTGGCGCAGACGGAAGAGGCCGACCTCTGGGGCCATGCCAGCCAGGGCGAGTCGGCGCGCGACCGATTCGCTCGTGGATCCCAGGGAGTCCAGGGCCGAGGCCCAGGCTCGCCGGGCCCATCGGGCGAGCTGGGGCGGGGCCTCCTCACTGACCCGCCCCTGGGCGACGCGGGCCGCGAACGACAGGTGGCGCGTGGCCAGGGACCGCCAGATAAGGGCGATTCCGCCGACCAAGAGGAGGGCCACGAGGACGTCCAGGGCACGCAGGGTCCAGGGGTTCACAGCGTCCCTCCCAGGTTTCTGGGATCCGTGCTGAGCCTGCCGAGGGCCTTCATCGCCAGGTAGGCGATGATGCACACTCCCGCACCCCCGAGGAGCACGGCGATGCCTCCGGGCGAGTTCCATACGTTCGCGCTCGCACCACCTCCGGACAGGAGAAGCAGGACGATCCAGGGGGCGGCCAGGCCCAGGCGGGCCGCCCCCACCGTCCAGGACTGGCGGGCCTCGAGCTCGCCGCGCACGCGCGCGTCCTCGCGCAGGAGGGTCGCCAGGTCCTGGAGGAGGCGCGTCAGGTCGGCTCCGCCCACAGAGCGGGCGACGCGCAGGGCCTCAACGATGCGGTCGGCGACGGGGTCCGCGACCTCGTCCTTCATGCGGTCCAGGGCGCTGGCGAAGCGCCCGTTAGCGCTGTAGTCGCGGGAGAAGGCCTCGAAGGCGAAGCGCACGGGGGCCGGCCCCTCGTCGGCGAGGTCGCACAGGACCTGGGGCAGGGACGTTCCGGCGCGCACTGCCGACACCATGGCGTCGATGACCTCGGGCCAGGCGGCCCGCACGGCTTTGGCTCGGGTGGCCACGCGGGATACGACCCAGGCGTAGGGCAGGAATGACATGCCGACGGAGACGATGGCGGCGACCGGCCAGGCCCCGGTGAGCGCCAGGACGACAACAGCCACGAGCGCGCCGAGGGCGATGCTGAGCAGGGCGAGGCGGGCGGCCGTCAGCCCCGGAATGTGCGCCCTCTCGACGTCCTCTCGCAGGCGCCGCCACGGCCCCCACGGCGCGCGCGGCGGGGGCGGCGTGAGGCGCGAGAACACGACCAGCACGAGGCCGATCCCACACACGAGGCCGCACACGAGGGAGATCACAGCTCGCCCCGATCCAGCAGGGAGGCGAGGTCAGACCCGGCCGCCGCGAAGCGCTCGTGCAGGTCGAGGCCGCCCGGACCCCGCTCGCATCTGCGGCCATCGAAGATGAAAAGCGTGGCCGTTTCGATCCGGTTGCCTTCGACGCGCCCGGGCACAGCGAGGACCTCGGCGACGTAGCGCTGCCCGCCACGGCCTCGTTCGACGTGACACACGAGGTCGATGGAGGAGGCGAGCGTGGGCGTCACGAAACCCGTCGTGACGTTATCGCCCGCCAGGAGCGGCAGGATCGAGAGCTTGTCGAGGGCCTCGCGCGCCGAGTTCGCGTGCACGGTCGCCATGCCGGGCACGCCCGCGTTGAGGGCCACAAGCAGGTCGAGGGCCTCGGGGCCACGCACCTCGCCGACGATCAGGTACTCGGGTCGCATGCGCAAGGACTCGCGCACGAGGTCTCGCAGGGTGATCTCCCCCGTCCCCTCCGCGGCCGGCGGGCGCGTCTGCATGGCCACGTGATCCCAGTTCGCCAGCCCCAGCTCGAAGACCTCCTCGCAGGAGATGACGCGCCGCGAACGCGGCAGCTCCCCCGCGAGCGCGCGCAGCAGCGTCGTCTTGCCCGCCTGCGTGCCACCCGAGACCAGGACAGACAGGCCCACGCACACGGCGGCTGCCAGGAAATCCCGCATCGGCGGGGGCACCATGTCGACGGCCACCAGGTCCTCCAGGGTGCGGGCGCGCTGGATGTGCTTACGGATGTTGACGCTCCACGAGCGTCCAGTCACCGGCGGGATCACGACGTGCAGGCGCTCTCCCCCGGCGAGCATCGCGTCCACGAAGGGACTGGACAGGTCGAGGCGCCGACCCGAGTGATGCAGCATCCGTTCCACGAGGGCGCGCACGTCCTCGTCCGTGAGGATCAGGCTCGTCAGCTCGGCGACGCCACCGCGGGCCACGAACACGCGCGAGGCCGAGTTGATCCAGATTTCCTCGACGCCGGGGTCGTCCATGAGCGCCTGCAGCGGGCCGAGCCCGCAGATGTCGTCCATGAGGTCCGCTTCGACATGTTCGCGCTGCGTGGGCAGCATGTCGGGGGCGTGGGCGTCGATGGCGCGGTCGATGAGGGCGCGCACCGCCTTCGGGTCGCGCGCCGCATCGATGCCGCCCGCGGCCAGACCCTCTCGCACCCGCGCCGCAAGTGCGCGCGTCACGGCTTCCATCGCTGAGCCTCCTCGCTACAGACAAAGCCACTGTGTCGAAAGTAACAGAGTTTTTCGGAAAGGAACAAACTCGCTGTCCCACAATCGAGCCCCCGCCCGCGCGGGGACGCGCTCCCGGGCCCGCGGCGCGATACGTTAAAGCAATGACGACCCCGAAGAGCCCCCTCGAATTGGCCGCCCTGGCCACCTCCGCCGTGCCCGGGATGCGCGTGAGTGCGCTGCGACCGCCGTCCTACAGCGACGAGCTCTCCTCCGTCACCGGCATCGAAGACGCGGCCGGCAACCGCTGGATCGTCACCTGCCCCCACGAGGAGGTCTCCGGCCCCGCCCTCGAAGCGACCTCCGGCATCCTCGACCGCCTCGGACAAGCCTACGAGCACGACTACATCCCCTTCGACGTCCCGCGCCTGGCCGGACAAGCCAAGGTCAGCGGCGGCGCGAGCGTCTACGTGCACCGCGACCCGGGCGGACACGCGCCCACGCCCGAGGAACTCGATTCCGACCTGCTCCTGCCCGCCTCACTCGGGCGAGCCCTCGCCGCCCTTCACAACCTGCCCGAGACCGTGTTCTCCGCGATCGGGCTGCCGACCTACACGGCGATCGAATGCCGCGACCGCAACCTCGCCCTCCTCGACGAGGCCGCCCGCGAAGTCACGATCCCACCCTCGCTGTGGAGCCGCTGGGAAGCAGCCCTCGAAGACGTCTCCCTGTGGCGATTCCCCTCCGCCCCCATCCACGGCGACATCCAGGAACGCTGCCTGTCCGTCCAGCGCGGCTCCGTCCTGGCGATCGGCGGCTGGACCAGCGCCCACGTGGGCGACCCCGCCCTCGACATCGCATGGATCCAGGCCACCGCCTCCGACAACTTCCTCGAACGATTCCGCGAAACCTACGGCCACGAGCGCCGCGCCACCGACCTGCACGTCTTCACGCGCGCCCAGCTCCTGAGCGAAATCGCGCTCGTGCGCTGGCTCGTCCACGGCCTGCACGCCGAAGACTCCTCCGTCATCGACGAGGCCCGCGCCATGATTGCCGACCTGGCCGCCGACCTCGAC
>CATWCG010000148.1:0-5124 GCA_958349165.1 uncultured Actinomyces sp.
GGTAAGTGCACGCCCTGCCGCGAAGGCACCTACTGGATGAAGCAAATCATGCTGCGTCTCGAGCGAGGCGAAGGTCGCCCCGGCGACGTCGACCTGCTCGACGAGATCGCACACAACATCGCGGGCCGCAGCTTCTGCCCGCTCGGCGACGCCGCAGCAACCCCGATCATGGCGGGCATCAAGCGCTTCCGCGACGAGTTCGAGGCCGGCCTGACCACGCCCGCCCGCGAGCTTTTCCCCTACGAGGCGTCCGCTAACTACGCGCGAGGAGGTGGCCGATGAGCGACGCACCCAACATGATCGACGTCACCATCGACGACGTTCAGGTTTCAGTCCCCCAGGGCACGCTCGTGATCCGCGCGGCCGAGCAGGCCGGCATCCGGATCCCGCGTTTCTGTGACCACCCGCTGCTGGCTCCCGTGGCCGCGTGCCGCCAGTGCCTGGTCGAGGTTGGCATGCCCGACCGCAACACGGGTCAGCTGCGCTTCATGCCCAAGCCCCAGCCCTCGTGTGCGCAGACCGTCACCCCGGGCATGGTCGTCAAGACCCAGCACACCTCCGAGGTGGTCGACCGCGCCCAGCGCGGCGTCATGGAGTTCCTGCTCATCAACCACCCGCTGGACTGCCCGGTCTGCGACAAGGGCGGCGAGTGCCCCCTGCAGAACCAGGCGCTCACGGAGGGCCGCGGCAAGTCCCGCTTCACGGACGCCAAGCGCACCTTCAAGAAGCCGCTGCGCCTGACCTCCCAGATCCTGCTCGATCGCGAGCGCTGCATCCTGTGCCAGCGCTGCGTGCGCTTCGGTAAGGAAATCTCGGGCGACGTGTTCATGGACCTGCAGGGCCGAGGCGGCGGCACGGCTCCCACGGAGCACCACTACTTCATGGGCGAGCAGGTCGGCGGATTCGACACGACCACCCTGGACTTCTTCGATCCGAAGGCCAAGGAGGCCTCGACCTCGTCCCTGTCGTCCCCGTTCGGCACCGACGCGATCGTCGGATCGATCAACGAGGGTGAGCTCTCCGTCGCCGAGCGCGACGTGTCGGGCCGCGCCTTCGCGTCCTACTTCTCGGGCAACATCATCCAGATCTGCCCGGTCGGCGCCCTGACCGCCGCGTCCTACCGCTTCCGCGCGCGCCCCTTCGACCTGGTCTCCACGGCCTCGGTCACGGAGCACGACGCGTCGGGCAGCGCGATCCGCCAGGACATGCGCCGCGGCGAGGTCGTGCGTCGCATGAGCGGCAACGACCCCGAGGTCAACGAAGAGTGGATCACCGACAAGGACCGCTTCGCCTTCGAATGGGACAAGGTTGATCGCCTGACCTACCCGCTCGTGCGTGAGGACGGCAAGCTGGTCCCCACCTCCTGGTCCGACGCGCTCGACCGCGTGCGCGAGGGCCTGGAGCAGGCGGGGTCGTCCGTGGGCTTCCTGCCCGGCGGCCACCTTACCTTCGAGGACGCCTGGGCATGGTCGAAGTTCGCGCGCACGGTCGTCGGCTCCGACTCGATCGACTTCCGTTCCCGTCCCTCCTCCGAGGAGGAGCGCTCCTTCCTGGCTTCCCACGTGGCCGGCTCCGGCCTCGATGTCACGTACTCCGATCTGGAGAGCGCCGGGCAGGTGCTGCTGGTCGCCCTCGAGCCCGAGGACGAATGCGGCGCCATGTTCCTGCGCCTGCGTAAGGCCACGCGCAAGTCGGGCCTGACGGTCGCCACGGTCGCGCCCTTCACCTCCAACGGTTCGCGCAAGATGAACGCGCGGGTCCTGCACGCGGCCCCCGGCGCCGAGCCCGGCGTCGTCGACGCGATCGCGGCTGGTGGCGCCTACGCCGACCTGGCCGAGTCCCTCTCCGGCGGCATCGTCCTGGTGGGCGAGCGCGCCGCACAGACCCCCGGCCTGCTCTCCGCCGTCGTCGCTCTGGCTGAGCGCACGGGCGCCCGCCTCGCGTGGGTGCCGCGCCGCGCCGGCGACCGCGCCGCCGTCGAGGCCGGACTCCTCCCGGGTCTGCTTCCCTTCGGCCGCGGCGTCGACGAGGCCGGGGTGCAGTCCCTGGGGTGGGGTGAGCTTCCCGAGCGCGGCCTCGACGCCGAGCAGATGATCGAGGCAGCCATCTCCCGAGAGCTCTCCGCCCTGGTCGTCGGCGGCGTCGACGTGCGCGACTTCGATAATCCGGCCCGCGTGCGCGCAGCGCTCGACGCGGTTCCCTTCCTGGTCTCCCTCGAGGTTCGTGCCTCCGAGGTGACCAAGAGGGCCGACGTTGTCCTGCCGGTGGCCCCCGCGGTCGAGAAGAACGGCACCTACATCAACTGGGAAGGCCGCCTGCGTCCCTTCGGCCAGGCCCGCTCGGCCACGTCCCTGACGGACCGTGACGTGTTCGTGCGCCTGACCGAAGAGTTTGATCTCGACCTGGGCATCACCGCCCTGGCCGACCTGTACGAGGAAGTCAACCCCCTCATGGAGTGGGACGGCGCCCTGCAGGCCTTCGAGCCGGTGACGGCGCAGGCCCCCGCGGCCGCCGGAAAGGGCCAGGTCCTCCTCGCCTCCCACAAGCCGATGATCGACGCCGGTCGCCTCCAGGACGGTGCCCCGTGGCTGGCCGGATCGGCCCGCCGCCCCGTCCTCCTGGCCTCGGCCGCGACGCTGGCCGCCGCGGGCATCGCCCCCGGCGGCGACGCCACGCTGGAGACCGAACTCGGCGCGATCACCCTCCCGGCCGCCATCGCGGACCTGCCCGACTCCGTCGCGTGGGTGCCCGAGTGCTCGACCGGCTCCGTTATTCACGACAACCTCGGCGGTGCCGGCACCGTCGCGACCCTGCGCGCCACGCAGGAGGTGGCACGATGACACTCGCACCCTTCGCAGTCCCGGAGTACACCGCCGCGGACTTCAGCCAGGAAACCTGGTGGATCAGCCTCATCAAGGCCGTGTTCATCATCGTCTTCCTGATCGCCAACGTGCTGCTGGCCCTGTGGGTCGAGCGCCGAGGCCTGGGCCGCATGCAGACGCGTCCCGGCCCGAACGTCGCTGGCCCCCTCGGCCTGTTCCAGGCGTTCGCCGACGCCGGCAAGCTCCTCTTCAAGGAGGACATGTGGACCCGCCGGGCCGAGAGGTTCCTGTACTTCCTGGCCCCCGCGATCGCGGCCTTCGCGGCCTTCAGCGTCTACGCGGTCATCCCCATGGGTCCGAACGTGACGATCGGCAAGATCTCCACGCCACTGCAGCTGGCCGACATGCCCGTCGCCTCCCTGTACATCCTGGCGATCGCCTCGCTGGGCCTGTACGGCATCGTCCTGGGTGGCTGGTCGACCCGCTCGACCCTGCCCCTGTACGGCGCCGTGCGTTCCTCCGCGCAGGTCATCTCCTACGAACTGGCCATGGGCCTGTCCCTCGTGAGCGTATTCCTCATGTCGGGCTCCATGTCCACCTCGCAGATCGTCGCCGCTCAGGGACAGTTCTGGTGGGCATTCACCCTGTTCCCCGCGTTCGTCATCTACTGCATCAGCGCCACCGGTGAAGTCAACCGTCTGCCCTTCGACCTGCCCGAAGCCGAAGGCGAGATCGTCGCCGGCCACATGACCGAGTACTCGTCGATGAAGTTCGGCTGGTACTACCTGTCCGAGTACGTCAACATGCTCAACGTCTCGGCCGTGGCCACCACGATGTTCTTCGGCGGATGGCACGCCCCGTGGCCGCTGTCCCACGTCGAGTTCCTCAACTCCGGCTGGTGGGGCCTGCTCTGGTTCTTCCTGAAGATCTGGTTCTTCATGTTCCTGATGATCTGGACGCGCGCCACGCTCCTGCGCTTCCGCTACGACCAGTTCATGAACCTCGGCTGGAAGCGCCTCATGCCCATCGCCCTGGGCTGGCTCGTGCTCGTCGCCCTCGTACGCGGCGTCACGCAGTTCGTCCAGCTCTCCACGCCCGTACTCTTCGGCAGCGTCGGCGTTCTCTTCCTGGTCGCCCTCGTCATCATCTGGCTGACCGACAAGCCCGAGCCCGAGCCGATTCCCGCCTCCGAGCGCGAATACACCGGCTTCGAGGACGGCTTCCCCGTCCCGCCGCTGCCCGGACAGACCCCCGTTGCCTCGCCGCGCGGCCTCGCCACCATCGAGGGCGAACTGGCCACGGCCTCGGCAATCGATAGCCCGAAGGAGTCCACCGATGAGTGAGAAGACCACCGACGAGGAGATGCTCTTCGAGCATGACCCCAAGGGTGCCCTCGCCCAGTTCGTCGCGCCCATGGCCGGCTACGGAGTCACCATGGCTTCCTTCTTCCGGCCCACCGTCACCGAGCAGTACCCGCGCGAACCCGCGCGCGTCATGCCCCGCTTCCACGGACGTCACCAGCTCAACCGCTACGCCGACGGCCTGGAAAAGTGCGTCGGCTGCGAGCTGTGCGCCTGGGCGTGCCCCGCTGACGCGATCTTCGTCGAGGCCGCATCCAACACGCCCGAGGAGCAGTACTCGGCGGGCGAGCGCTACGGCCGCGTCTACCAGATCAACTACCTGCGCTGCATCTTCTGCGGCATGTGCATCGAGGCGTGCCCCACGCGCGCCCTGACGATGACGAACGACTTCGAAATCGCCAAGTACACCCGCGAGGACGACATCTACGAGAAGGAAGACCTGCTGGTCCCCCTCTCCGACGGGATGCTCGCAGCGCCCCACCCCATGGTCGAGGGTAAGAACGACATCGACTACTACCGCGGGGAAGTCACCGGCCCCACCGCCACCCAGGTCGACTGGGTGGCGAGCCGCCGCCCCGACGACCCGTCCCTCAAGACGGTACGAGTCGCCGAGGAGGCACACTGATGAACCTGTCCAATGGTTGGCCCATGATGGGGTCAACGGGGGAGATCATCCTCTTCGCATGCACGGCCATCGTCATGGTCGCCTGCGCTCTGGGTGTCCTCTTCTGTAAGAAGGCCGCGCACTCGGTCATCTGCATGGTCGGCGTCATGCTCGGCCTGGCGATCCTGTACATCGCCAATAGCGCCCCCTTCCTGGGTGTCGCGCAGATCGTCGTGTACACCGGCGCGATCATGATGCTCTTCCTCTTCGTCATCATGCTCATCGGCATCGGCACCTCCGACGACTACGCCCGCCAGTCCCGCGGCGCGATCGTCGC
>CATWCG010000149.1:0-5115 GCA_958349165.1 uncultured Actinomyces sp.
GCCCGAGGCCGGGGCGGGGTCCTTCTCCTGCGCGCTCACGGGCGGATGGTTCCTTCCCCCTCGTAGATCCAGGTGGTCGTCGTCAGTTCCGCGAGCCCCATGGGGCCACGCGCGTGGAGCTTCTGGGTCGAAATCCCCACTTCTGCGCCGAGACCCAGCTGCCCGCCGTCAGTGAAGCGGGTCGAGGCGTTGATGGCGATGGCGGCGGCGTCGACCCCCGCCCGGAAGGCGGCGATGGCCGACACGTCGGATGCAACAATTCCCTCGGTATGCCCGGTCGAATAACGCCGAATATGCTCGGTGGCCTCCTCGACGCTCTCAACGACGCGCACCGCCAGGTCCATCGAGAGATACTCAGTCTCCCAATCGGCCTCGGTGGCGGGCACGATCATGTCGGCGTCGATCGAGGGCTGGCCGTCCACGATGGCCCGGGTGGCCTCGTCGGCATGGATCGTCACGCCGGCCGTCGTCAGGCGCGTGATCGCGGCAACCAGGAAACGCTGGGCAATGTCGGCGTGCACCAGCAGCGTCTCCGCAGCGTTACACACGCCCACGCGCTGCGTCTTAGCGTTCATGATGATGGCTTCGGCGGCCTCCAGGTCGGCCGACGCATCGACGTAGAGGTGGCAGTTACCGGTCCCCGTCTCGATGACGGGCACGCGCGACTCTTCGACGATGGCGTTGATGAGCCCCGCTCCCCCGCGCGGAATGAGCGCGTCGATGGCCCCGCGGGCGCGCATCATGGCTCGGGCACCCGCCCGGCCCCACTCGTCGACGCTCTGGATCGCGTCTGCGGGCAGGCCGACCGAGGTCAGCGCGTCACGGCACACCTCAATGAGGACGCGGTTCGATGCCTGGGCGGCGCTTCCCCCGCGCAAGATGACGGCATTTCCCGCCTTGATCGCCAGGCTGGCCGCGTCGATCGTCACGTTGGGACGGGCCTCGTAGATGATGCCGATAACACCCAGGGGCACGCGCTCCTGCGTGACGCGCAGGCCGATGTCCGTGCGGCTTCCGCGCACGACCTGGCCGACCGGGTCGGGCAGGGCGACGATCTCAAGGACGGCGTCGGCGATGGAGCGAAGACGGTCTTTCGTCAGGGCCAGGCGGTCGAGCAGCCCGTCGCTCATCTGCTCGGCACGACCGCGCGCCATGTCCTCGGCATTCGCGGCCAGGATCTGGTCGGCGCGCTCCACGAGAGCAGCCGCGATTGCCTCAAGTCCGCGGTTCTTCGCGTGGGTCGTCGCGCCTGCGAGCACGCGCGCCGCCTCGCGGGCGGCGTCGGTCACCTGGGAAATGTCTGCAGCAGTATCCACTCTCACATCATGTCACACGAGTGGCATTCGGACCGTGTCAGTCCGCGCCCATCGCGGAAAATGCGTCGCCCAACACCGCGAGGTCGTCGCGGTGAATGGCGGGCCTGGGGTGCTCGTAGCCGGCTGCCGCCAGCTGCTCCATGCCCGCGCCCGCAACCTCGGCGAGGGTGTCCGAGTCGTAGCCGGACACGCCGCGCGCAATCAGCCCGGTCGGGCTCGCCACATCGACCACGTCCCCCGCCTCGAAGTGACCGAGGACCGAGTGCACGCCGGCGACGAGGAGCGACTTCTTGCCCGCGGTAATCGCACGCGCGGCGCCCTCGTCCACGATGATCTCGCCGCGCGAGGGGGCCACGTGGGCGATCCAGAGGCGCCGTGAGGCGGGGCGCTGGGCGCTGGGCTCGAACCATGTGCCCACCCGTGTCCCCTCCAGGACCGCCTGCAGGTCGTTAGCGCTGGCCAGCTGGACTCCGATGCCGCTGGCGGTCGCCAGCATGGCGGCCTGCACCTTCGTCGCCATGCCTCCGGTGCCCACGCGCGAGCCCGCACCGGTGACGAGGACGCTCATGAGGTCGTCCGCTCCTGCGACGCGCTCGATCAGCTGCGAGCCCGGGTGGTCCGGGGGCGCCGTGTACAGTCCGTCGACGTCCGTGAGGAGCACCAGGGCGTCGGCCTTGATCATCTGGGCGATCAGGGCGGCCAGGCGGTCGTTGTCGCCGAAGCGCAGCTCCCGGGTGGTCACGGCGTCGTTCTCGTTGAGGATCGGGACGACGCCGAGGCCGAGGAGCCGTGAGAGGGCAGCGCGCACGTTCGTGTAGTGGTCGCGACGCATGACGTCGTCCGTTGTCAGCAGGACCTGCGCGGCGTCCAAGTGGTGAGCCTGGAACGCGGCCGTCCAACGAGCCATGAGCAGCCCCTGGCCCATCGCGGCAGCCGCCTGGACGCTGGGCAGATCCTTCGGCTTGACCGAAAAACCGAGCGGATCCAGCCCCGCGGCGACGGCGCCCGAAGAGACGATGATGACCTCCCGGTCGCGCCCGCGCCAGCGGGACACGAGGCGCGCGACGGCGTCAATACGGTTCAGATCCAGACCGCCATCCTCGCGCGTCAGCGACGAGGAGCCGATCTTGACGACGATGCGTGAAGCGCCAGACACCCCGCTCATGACTGATCCGACGCGTCGGTCCAATGTCCGGCCTGACGCTCCGTCCACAGCTCGTCACGAGCCGCGCTCTTCGCGTCCATGACCTGGTGATACACCTCGCGGCGTTCCTTGCGGCTCGGACGCGCGTTCTGCTCCAGGCGCAGGTCGGTGCCACGCGAGCCCAGCAGCTCCGGTCCGGTCGTGAGGGTCGGCTCCCAGTCGAAGACGACGCCTCCGTCCAGGTCGCCAATCACGACGGTGTCGCCGGCAACCGCGCCGGCCTTCATCAGCTCGTCCTCGACGCCCGCGGCGTTCAAGCGATCCGCGAGGTATCCCACGGCCTCGTCGTTGGCGAAGTCCGTCTGACGCACCCAGCGCTCCGGCTTGTCGCCGCGCACCTGGAAGACGTCCTCGCCGTCCTTGCGGGTCTTGCGCACCGTGATCTCCACGCTGCGGCCCACGGCCTTCGGGCGAATGACGGGACGGGCGACCTCGAGGGCGGGACGCTTCGCGCGCTCCTCCTCGACGATGCCGGCCAGAACAAAAGACAGCTCCTTGAGGCCCTCGTGGGACACGGCGGAAACCTCGAGGACCGGCCAGCCGAACGACTCGAGGTCCGGACGCGTGATCTCGGCCAGGTCACGCCCGTCGGGAATGTCGATCTTGTTCAGGACAATGACGCGGGGGCGCTCCATGATCGGCACGTAACCCTCGACCTGGGTCAGGTCGCCCTGGTAGGCCTCCAGCTCGGCCTCGATGATGCGCAGATCCTCCACGGGCTCGCGGTCGGTCTCAAAAGCGGCCGTGTCCAGGACGTGTACGATGACCGCGCAGCGCTCGATGTGACGCAGGAAATCCAGGCCCAGGCCTCGTCCCTGGGACGCGCCGGGGATCAGGCCGGGCACGTCGGCGACCGTGTAGCGCGTGTCCCCCGCCGACACGACGCCAAGATTCGGCACGAGAGTCGTGAAAGGGTAATCGGCGATCTTCGGGCGCGCCGAACTCAGGGCGGCGATCAGCGAGGACTTGCCCGCCGACGGGAAGCCGACCAGGGCCACGTCCGCCACGGACTTGAGCTCGAGGATCACGTCGCGCTCCTCGCCTGGCTCGCCCAGGAGCGCAAAACCGGGGGCCTTGCGAGCCTTGGAGGCCAGCGCCGCATTACCGAGGCCGCCGCGGCCACCCTCGGCGACCACGAAGCGCGCGCCCGCGCCGGTCAGGTCGGCCAGCAGCTCGCCCGACATCGACTTGACGACCGTTCCCTCCGGAACCGGCAAGATGATGTCCGCGCCGGTCTTACCCTGACGGAAATCGCCCATGCCGGGGGTACCGTTGTCGGCGCGGCGGTGCGGGCTGCGGTGATAGTTGAGCAGAGTCGTCTCCTGCTCGCTCACCTCCAGGATCACCGAGCCACCGTTGCCGCCATCGCCGCCGTCGGGGCCGGCCAGCGGCTTGAACTTTTCACGCTTAATCGAGGCAACGCCATTACCGCCGTTGCCGCCTGCCGCGTGCAGCGTCACGCGATCCACGAAGTCTGCCACTGCTGCTCCTGATTCCCGAAGAAAGATAGTGAAAAGGGCGTCCGGCAACGCCGGACGCCCTTCATGCGCGCGGTCTCAGGCAGAGACCGGCGAAACGCTGACAACCTTGCGATCGCGCTTACGACCGAACTCGACCGCACCCGCACGCAGGGCAAACAGGGTGTCATCCTTGCCACGGCCGACGCCGTCGCCAGGGTGGAAGTGGGTGCCGCGCTGACGAACGAGGATCTCACCAGCGTTGACCAGCTGGCCGCCGTAGCGCTTCACGCCGAGGCGCTGCGCGTTCGAGTCGCGGCCGTTACGGGAGGAACCAAGGCCCTTCTTATGTGCCATCAGTTGCTACTTTCTGCTCGTGGGAACGTCGGGTTCAGGCGATCTCGGTGATCTTGACGACCGACATCTTCTGACGGTGTCCCTGGCGCTTGCGGTAGCCCGACTTGTTCTTGTACTTAATGATGGAAATCTTGGGGCCCTTGGCCGAGTCGACAACCTCAGCCTTGACGGAAACCTTGCCCAGCTTGGCTGCGTCAACAGTGATGGCGTCGCCATCCACCAGCATCAGCGGCTGGAGCTCAATGCTCGAACCGATTTCTTCTGCCAGCTTGTCGACGACGACGACGTCACCGACGGACACCTTTTCCTGCCGGCCGCCAGCCTTGACGATCGCGTAGACCACGTTGGAGCTCATCTCTTCTCGTATTCGTAACCGGGATCCCGCCTCGAAACTGCCGAGGACTTGCGAAGTTCTCATGATCCCGTTGGCGCTTGTTGCGCCGACGATCAAATTTAGCCGATTGACACGCCCGAGTGCAACCCGGCGCGGCCAACGGCCCGTCGGAATAGCTGTGCGATTCCACACCCCGCGAGGAAGGGAGGGCCGCAGTGGCCCTCCCCACCGCGGACACGCTATCCGGCGTCCACGATTCCCGTAGACACGGCGCGACGGCGACGCTTGACGCGCGGCTGGTCGGAGGCCTCGGGAAGCTGGATGTCGGCCGTCGAACGCGTCGGTGCCGCAGGCTCGCTCGTCTGGGCGCGTGCGGGCAGGTCGATGACGATCGGGGCCGGCGCAGCGTCGGGTTCGACGACGCCGGTGGAGGCCACCGCGCGACGC
>CATWCG010000150.1:0-5086 GCA_958349165.1 uncultured Actinomyces sp.
ACGGATGTGGATCTGTCCCATGAGTGAGAAGGCCCTGACCCTGTCCCTGGCGCGCCTGCCTCGCGCGCTGGGGTCGACGCTCCACGAAGACATCACGTGGATCGCCCCCGATGACTTGGGGACGCCCTCGATGTCGGTGGAGCCCGGCACGCCGCTGGACGTGTCCGTGGACCTGACCAGCGTCGAGGACGGCGTCCTCGTGCAGGTCGCGACCTCCGTCGACCTGGTGGGCGAGTGCGTGCGCTGCCTGGACGAGGTGCGTGAGCACCACGACGTCACCAGCGCGGAGGTCTACTTCGAGCCCGGAGCCCCCGCCCTGACCACCTCCGACGACGAGGACGAGGACGCCGACGATCTCTTCGTCATCGGTGAGCGCGACACGATCGACATCGACACGCAGCTGCGCGACGCCATCGTCACCCTCGTCGACCCGCGTCCCCTGTGCAGCTCCGACTGCGCGGGCCTGTGCGACGTGTGCGGCGAGAAGTGGGTCGACCTGCCCGCCGACCACGAGCACGTCGTCATTGACCCTCGCCTGGCCTCCCTGGCATCCCTTCTGGGCGAGAGCGCCGAGCCGGGGCGATCCTGATGGCCCGATCCAAGCACCTGCCGGTGCCTCCGCGCACTGACACCGATGCGCTCGTGGAGGCGTGGGGCACGCGCATCGATGCTCCTTTGTTGCAGCTCGCGCTCGTGCACCGCTCCTACGCGAACGAAGCCGGCGGTATCGCGAACAACGAGCGCCTGGAGTTTTTGGGTGACTCGGTGCTTTCGATCATCATCGCCCAGAAGCTGTACGAGCAGTATCCGGACGTGCCCGAGTCCGACCTGTCGCGGATGCGCGCGGCGACCGTTTCCCAGCAGCCCCTGGCCGCGGCCGCGCGGCGCATCGGGCTGGGTGACTTTGTGTTCCTCGGCAAGGGCGAATCCATGCACGGGGGACGCGAGAAAGACTCGATCCTGTCCGACACGTTCGAGGCCCTCATCGGTGCCACGTACTTGACCAGTGGATTGGAGGAGGCACGCCGCGTTGTCCTGGCGCGCCTGAATTTCCTGCTGGCTGACGCCCCCTCGCGCGGACACCACCAGGACTGGAAGACCCTCCTCGTGGAGTACTCCCAGGCCGAGGGCCTGGGCGAGGTCTCCTACGAGGTGCAGGGGGAGGGACCCGACCATCAGCGCGTCTTTACTGCCCGCGCGTTTCTCGCCGAGCGCTCCGACGCGGTCGGCTCCGGCCAGGCCTCGTCGAAGAAGCACGCGGAGAACGCGGCCGCACAGGATGCGATGAGTCGGCTCTCTCCGGAGGAGTAGTAGGTACACGAGGGTGTTCGCCCTCCTAACAGTTAGTATGAACTCGTGAGTGAAAATACTTCCGCGCGCACGCGCGTCATGATCGTCGACGATCACGAGATCGTTCGGCGAGGTATCGCTGAAATTGTCGACCGCGACGAGGCTCTCGAGGTCGTCGCCGAGGCCGGGTCCGTCGCGGATGCCGTGCGCCGCGCCGACCTGGTGCGCCCCGACGTCATCCTGGTCGACCTCCAGCTGCCCGACGGTACCGGCATCGATATCATGACCAGCCTGCGCGCCTCCCACCCGCAGATTCTGCCCGTCGTCCTGACTTCGTTCGATGACGACGAGGCCTTGGCTGAGTCGCTCGAGGCCGGTGCCCGCGCGTACATCCTCAAGACCGTGCGCGGGGCTGAGATCACCGACGTCATTAAGGCGGTCGCGGATGGGCGCGTGCTGCTCGACGAGCGCACCCTGACGCGTCGGCGCGTGGACCACGAGGATCCGACGGCCGACCTGACGCCGTCGGAGCGCAAGGTTCTCGACCTGATTGGTGATGGCCTGTCGAACCGCGAGATCGGCGAGAAGCTCGGGGTGGCGGAGAAGACGGTGAAGAACCACATCACCTCCCTGCTGTCCAAGATGGGCCTGCAGCGTCGCACGCAGGTGGCCGCGTGGGTGGCCGGGCAGAGGGCTGCCGCGTGGCGTAACTGAGCCACTGCCTCGTCCCCCGAGGGCGATAATCGACGAAGGAAGCGGGTCGGATGAACCGGCCCGCTTCCTCGTCTAGGGGATCAGTGTGGCCGAATAGTACGACCGTTCCAGTTTCCCTCTAATCAGGGATGCCCCTGATTTGTGAGAAAGCTACTATCAAACTGGTTCATGGATAAGTCCCATGGGGTAACGTTCGCCTCATCCTCACCGATGAGGACGGACAACGCAGTCCACCACCCCCTGAAAGGACACCCCGTGAACCTCAAGCGAATGCTTGCCGGTTGCGGTGCCGCAGTGGCACTGGTGCTCGCACCCCTGAGCGCACCAACCTTCGCCGACGCGCCAAGCGCGCCCACCGGCGTCCCCGCAGCGGTCCCCCTCAGCGACACCACCAAAGTCGCCAACTGGCAGAAGCTCCAATACGGCATGTTCATGCACTTCGGCGTCTACTCCGTCTACGGCGGCTACTACAACGGACACCGCCAGGGCATGGGTTACCCCGAGCAGATCAAGGCCTGGGAAAACATTCCCACCGACGACTACCTGGCCAAGGCCAAAGACCTCGCCTCCAACTTCGATGCCGCAGCCATCTGCAAGACGGTCCACGACTCGGGCATGACCTACCTGATGATCACGTCCAAGCACCACGACGGCTTCGCCATGTGGGACACGAAGACGACCGACTACAACATCGTCAAGCAGTCCAACTACGGCAAAGACCCGATGAAGGAGCTGTCCACCGAGTGCAACAAGCTCGGCGTCAAGCTCGCCTTCTACTTCTCGATCATCGACTGGACGAAGCAGACCCCCGAGCCCTACGGGAACGTCAACCCCATCGACGAGGAACTCATGACGGGCACCATCAAGCCCCAGCTCACCGAGCTCCTCACCAACTACGGTCCGATCGCCGAGCTCTGGTTCGACATGGGCGGCCCCACCGCCGAGCAATCCCAGCGCATGGCCCAGTGGGTCCACGAGCTCCAGCCCGACACCATGGTCAACTCGCGCGTGTGGAACAAGGCCGGTGACTTCGAAGTCGGCGGCGACAACTCGGTGACAACCGACTTCCACATGGGCCCCTGGGAATCGATCCGCTCGATCTACCCGGCCTGCTGGGGATACTGCTCGTGGGCAAACCGCGACGAAAGCGCCAAGAGCTACAAGGAACGCGAACTCGTCAACAACCTCATCGGCACGGTCGCCTCGGGCGGCCAGTTCGCCTACAACATCGGCCCCAAGGGTGACGGGACGATCGACGCATTCGACTCCGGCGTCGTCACCGAGGTCGGCCAGTGGATGGCGCGCCACCCCGACGCCATCACAGGAGCGCGCCCGACGTGGTTCCCCGCCCCCTCCTGGGGCAAGATCATGACCAAGGGCAACGACCTCTACTTCTTCCCCGAGCAGTGGAGCCCCGGTCAGACCCTGACGCTTCCCAGCGTCGGCGGCCACGTCACCGCCGTGAGCGTGGACGGTACCGACCGTTCCCTTGACTTCACTCAGGACGGCACGACGCTCACGGTGACCATGTCGGGCGAGAACCCCGAGCCCAACCTGCGTCCCGTCATCAAGGTCACCTTCGACGCCGCCCCCACCTACGTGCCCACGCAGACGGTCACCGCCGTCGACGGTGCGACCATCTCCTCGGAGCAGTTCTTCGGACGCGCCTCCGCACTGCGCTACTCCGGCGCGCAGGCCTACGACGCCTACCTCGTGAACAAGGGGGACAAGGCCATCACCGACCTGACCCTGGCATTCTCGGGCAACTTCGACGCCGCTACGACCTACAAGATCACCCTCGGGACCACGTCCATCGAGGTGACCGGCGCGCAGATCGAGGCCGGCGAGGTTGGAGAGGGCTTCACCCTCGAGCCCGGCACGGTGACGCCTCTGCGCCTCGAGCTGGCTCACCCCTCCTACTACGCCAACCCGATCGGCCTGCGCTCCGTGAGCGCGACCGTGCACGTTTACGGCGAGAACGCGGCCACCCAGCCTCCCGTCATCGCCACGGATCCCGCTTCGGTGTCTGTGAAGGCGGGGGAGAGCGCCACCTTCACCGTCGTCGCCTCGGGCCGCCCGGCCGCCACCATCCAGTGGTACCGCGTCCCTAAGGGCGAGACCGAAGGAACGGCGATCCCGGATGCCACGAGTCCCATGTACACGCTGACGACGACGCTCGAAGATGACGGCGCGCAGTTCTACGCCGTCGCCACGAACGCCAACGGTTCCACGTCCTCGGCACGCGCCACCCTCACCGTCACCAAGGGCAGCGACAACCTGGCCCTCAACAAGACGGCCACCATGTCCTCGACCGGCTGGGGCGGCACCGCCTCACGCGCCGTCGACGGCAACACGGACGGCGTGTGGGACAACGGCTCGGTCGCCCACACCGGCAAGCAGGCCAACCCCTGGTGGGAGGTCGACCTCGGCGAGAGCCACCCCCTCGGCGTCGTCAACGTCTGGAACCGCTCCGCATCCGACAACTGCCAGGGAATCCCCTGCGATCAGCGCCTGCACGACTTCTGGGTCGTCGCCTCCCAGACACGCCTCGACGCTTCCTTCAACCCCGCCACCGCCGGCGCAGTTGACGGCGTCCACATGATCAAGGTCGACGGAGTCGGCGCTCGCCCGAGCGCGGTCGACTTCGAGGGCTTCGACGCACGCTTCATCCGCGTCATCCAGCCCACCGAGTTCGGCGAGTTCGCGCTCGCGGAGGTCGAGGCCTTCGCGGCTGCCACGCCGACCCCGGAGCCGGATGACCAGGAGCCCCCGGTCATCAAGCCGCTGACGGTGAGTGCCAACCCCGCGGAGGACGCGCAGATCTCCGGTGACGGTGCCTTCCGCACTGTGACGGCCAAGGAGGGCACGCAGGTCACGATCAAGGCCGAGGCCACCGGTACGCCGACGCCGACCCTGTTCTGGCAGATCAAGCGCGAGGGCTCCGATTCCTGGTCCATTGTGGAAGACGAGAATGGTCCCGAGCTGACCCTCACCATCGATGGGGAGAGCAACGGCTCGGTCATTCGCGTCATGGCCATGAACGAGGCCGGGGTCGCTGAATCGGGTCTCGTGACCCTGGCTC
>CATWCG010000151.1:0-5083 GCA_958349165.1 uncultured Actinomyces sp.
CCCTCCAGCTGGCCATTCGCGTACAGGGGCAACAGGACACCGTAGGAAGTCAGCATGCCGATGAGCATCGCGACGCCCACCGTCATTCCGACCAGGTGACCAACGCCGATGAGAGCGAGCGACAGGGAAGTTGAGAGCATTGTACCCGTCGAGCCGATCCTGAAGGCGGCGCCGACCTCGGAGGCCGTAACCTTCAGATAGCCGAACAGGGCCATCGCCGCCGATGCCAGGGCGCCCCAGGTGATCGCGAGCAGGCCGCGCTTATTGTCCTCACCGGCATCCTTCGAATCGCCGACCTTGAGGATCTCAGCGCCGGCCACACCCTCGGGGTATGGCAGGTCCGAACCCGTCACGAGCGCGCGACGCAAAGGAATCGAGTACATGACGCCCAACGAACCGCCGACCGCGCACACGAACATGGTCTCCCAGTACGGGAAACCGCTCCACCAGCCCACAATCACGAGGCCGGGGAGAACGAAAATGACCGCCGACAGCGTGCCCGCCGCCGACGCAATCGTCTGAACGATGTTGTTCTCCTGGACCGTGTGATCTCCCCAGAAGCGCAGAACTGCCATCGAAATGACGGCTGCCGGGATCGAGGTCGCGAAGGTCAGACCAACCTTCAGGCCCAGGTACACGTTCGCGGCTGTGAACACCAGCGTGATAATGCCGCCGATGATGATGCCGCGCAGGGTCAGTTCTTTGAGCGACGTTTGCTTCGCCGCAGTTGGCGCAGACACGAAAAATCCTTTCGCTGCGTTGAATAGATACCCTGCAAGAGTAGAGCATGTATGCGTTGTCGTGAATGGTATGCGGCTACTTAATTTTGTTTTCAACCGTTCTACATGCTGAGGTGATGCCCGTGTTGCGTGCTGCAGTGTGATCTTGTGACGTTGTGTGGCCCTGATCCCAACCTGCCCGATCGATTTGCGCGCTGCGGGGGTCCGTGTAGTAGAGTATCCGGGTAAGGTAGCGTGTCCGAGCGGCCGAAGGTGCAGCACTCGAAATGCTGTGTGGTGTCACAGCCACCCTGGGTTCAACTCCCAGCGCTACCGCCACCGCCGCCCGGCCCCGTTGGGGCCGGGCGGCTTTGTCATGCCCGAGTGGTGTGTGTCCGGGGCGTGCTCTGTGTGCCCGAGTGGTGTGTGTCCGTGGGCGGCTTTGTCGTGTCCGTCGGCTCTTCTGTTTGAAGTACCGCAGTGGTTCCCCAGCAATGTCGCACGTAATTCCCCCGCGATTGCTTCAAACATTGAATCGTGGTCGTTGGAATTGCAACGTTTGTGGCCTATCTCGAAAAGTGACCGAGTTAAATTACGTGCGACTTTTGGAGGGGTGGTTACCGCCGTCGCTTTCGGGCTCCTCTACCGGCCGCGGGCCCCTCTACCGGCTGCTGGCCCCTCTACCGGCCGCGGGCCCCTCTTCCGGCCGCGGGCACCTCTACCGGCCGCGGGCCCCTCTGTCAGGCCCTGCCACTTCATAGGCTCCGCCCCTCTGCATCTCCAGGGATGCGACAGAGGCGGGACCCCGAAGGGTCCCGCCTCTGCTGCGTGTGTGTAGTCGTGGTGGTCGCGCCACCAGCGCCCAGGCCTCGTCACGAAGAATGCTTAGTTCTTCCACCAGCCCTTGACGGTGTCGATGGCCTGCGTGCCCAGGTCGGACAGCGCGGAGTGGGCGTTGACCAGGCCGGAGGACAGGCGGGCGGCCTGGAAGCGGGACGCGACGTTCTCCCAGTTCACCAGGTTCCACCAGGCCTTGACGTAGTCGGCCTTGACGTTGAGGTAATCCAGGTAGAAGGCGTGCTCCCACATGTCGATCATGAGCAGCGGCACGGTCGCGACCGGGATGTTGCCCTGCTGGTCGGTCATCTGGTAGGTCACGAGGCGCTTGCCGACAGTGTCACACGCGAGGACGGCCCAGCCGGAACCCTGCAGACCCAGGGCGGCAGCGGCGAACTGCGCCTGGAAGGACTCAAACGAGCCGAAGAACTCGTCGATGGCGGCGCCGAGCTCACCCTCGGGGCGCGAGGCGCCCTCGCCGGTCATGTTCGTCCAGAAGATGGAGTGGTTGGTGTGACCGCCCAGGTTGAAGGCCAGGTTCTTCTCCCACAGGTTGATCGCGGCGAAGTCGCCGGACTCGCGGGCGGCGGCCAGCTTCTCCAGCGCGGCGTTCGCGCCGGCCACGTAGTTCGCGTGGTGCTTGTCGTGGTGCAGCTCCATGATACGCCCGGAGATGTGGGGCTCCAGCGCGGAGTAGTCGTAGGGCAGGTCGGGCAGGGTGTAGACGGTCATGATGCTCCTCCTGGGCGTCGTCGTCGTTTGACTGTTGACTCCAAGGGTAGTACTTAAGTCCCGGTTTGCGTAGGGGGTTTGTGTCACCTTTCGCGGATCGCGATCAACGACGAGGCCGGGGCTGGGAAACGCGATCGAGCATCCTTGGCCCCGGCCTCGTGAAACGACAGACGATCAGGCCCGAGCGCGCACGCTGCGCACGAGCGCGGAAGCCCCGACGACGAGCCACGCGATGACGGCGCCGAGGATGACACCGAAGACGCCGGACAGGAGTGTCTCGACCAGCCAGGTCACGAATCCGCCTGCGCCGGACACCGCGTGCTCGGCGGCCTCGAGGACGTGGTGGAAGACGGGAACGCCGACCTCGGCGAGGTTCGCGATGACCAGGTGACCGCCGACCCACAGCATCGCGACCGTGCCGACGACGCCGATCACGCTGAAGACGTGCGGCATGACGCGAACGATCGTGCGGCCCACGTTGTCAACGGGGCCGGGCCGGTTGTCCTCGGGCTCGAGGGCGCCGCGCGCCAGGCGCACGCCGACATCGTCGGCCTTGACCAGCAGTGCGACGAGGCCGTACACGAAGAACGTCATGAAGAACGCGACCCCGATGAGGACGGCGACGCGCATCGCGCCGTGCTCATTCGATAGGCCCGCCATGGACACGAGCATGATCTCGGCGCTGAGGATCAGGTCGGTGCGGGTCGCGGAGGACACGATGGACTTCTCGAGCTCCTCGGCGGATGCAGCGCCGCCCTCCTCGTGGTCCTCGTGGTGTCCGGGCAGCCAGCCGAGCTTCTCGAGGACCTTCTCGCCGCCCTCAAAGCACAGGTACGCGCCGCCCACGACCAGCAGGAACGGCAGGAAGTGGGGGGCCAGCCATGTGAGCAGGAGCGCGATCGGCAGGATGATGAAGAGCTTGTTGATGAGGGAGCCGCGCGCGATCTTGCCGATGATGGGCAGCTCGCGGTCCGGGCTCAGGCCCGCCACGTACTGGGGGGTGACGGCCGTGTCGTCGATGACGACGCCCACCGCCTTCGACGAGACCTTGACGGCGCCAGCCGCGACGTCGTCGACCGACGAGGCCGTGACCTTCGCGAGGGTCGCGATATCGTCGAGCAGGGCGACGAGTCCTCCGGACATGGGTTTCCTCCTCTGAGCTGGGCGTGGGGATCCTGGTTGGGTACCCGCGCATTGTACTCATGGGGATAGTCTTGAGGCATGACGACTTCCGTACCCGTCCCCGCCCTCGATCGTGACCTCATCGCGCGCCTGCGCTTCGACGTTATCGCGTCGAGATGGACCATCGACACCTTATCGGCGCTGCTGAGCGCCGACACCTTGGCCGCCCTCATGCGCGACTCGCGTCTGCCCGCCCTCGTTGAGCTCGCGGGCGTCGCAGACCCAGCGGCCACCCTCACGCGCTTCTTCATTCTCGGCCAGCCCGAGAGGGCGTCGGCCCTCGCCGGGGCGCTCCCGACGCTCGGGGCGCAGGGGTTGGAGACCCTCGGCCTGGCGGCCGTCATCGACGAGGCCGAGGCCGCCTCCGCTCTCGTCATGCCGCGCGCGTGCGCCAAGCCCACGCCACCGTCCGCGCCCACGCGGGAGCGCGCCGAGGCGGGAAAGGACGGGGAGGCCTCGTCCCGGGAGGCGCCCACCCTGCCGACGATGCGGGACCCCGACGAGGAGGCTCCCGCGCCCGAGGCTCAGCCCGACCCCTGGATGCGCGCCCTCTTCGACCTACGCCCACACGCGGCCGCGCTGCCGGGCGGGGACCGCGACTGGTGGGTGACCTCGGACCTGGGGGAGGCGCAGACCGGCAGGCCGCTGGCCGATGACCACGTGCTCGGCATCGGCGGGGCGACCCTGACGCTCCTGGAGATGACGGTGCGCGATCGGGTTGACTCGGCCCTGGATCTGGGCTGCGGGTGCGGCATCCAGGCCCTGTACTTGGCGACGCACGCCGACCGCGTGGTGGCGACTGACCTGTCGGCGCGGGCCTGCGCGCTCACCCAGTTCAACGCCGCCCTCAACGAAACGGTCATCGACGTGCGCGAAGGATCCCTCTTCGAGCCGGTCGCCGGTGAGACCTTCGACCTCATCGTCTCCAACCCGCCCTTCGTGATCACGCCGGACAGCGTGCGCGGGACGGCCGGCCTGCTCGAGTACCGCGACGGCGGCATGGATCG
Source organism: uncultured Actinomyces sp. (assembly GCA_958349165.1). Lineage (GTDB taxonomy): Bacteria > Actinomycetota > Actinomycetes > Actinomycetales > Actinomycetaceae > Pauljensenia. The sequence goes on from CATWCG010000151.1 coordinate 4,478, forward strand.
CGACAACCTGATCCGCGCGGTCCTGCGCGAGGCGCCCGCCTACCTGACGCCCGGGGGCACGCTGCAGATGCTCGCGAACTGGGAGATTCCCGCGAGCCGCAACCCGGACACGCAGTGGTCCCGGCGCGTCGACGCCTGGCTGGAGGGCCTGCCGGTGGACGCGTGGGTGGTCCAGCGTGACGTGCTCGACCCGGCGCGCTACGTGGACATGTGGATCCGTGACTCGGGCGGCCAGCTGATGGCGCGCGCCGACTACGATCGCGCGTTTACGTCGTGGCTGGTGGATTTCCGTCGCGCGGGCACGGGCGCGATCGGCATGGGTTTCGTGGCGCTGCGCAGGCTCGACGAGGCCGAGGCGGCCTCGGGTGGGGTTCGCGCCTACGACCTGTCCCTCGATGGGCACGCCCCGCGCGGGCGCGACGTGGCGTGGGCGCTGGCTTCCCTGCGCGCCCCCGAGCTGTGGGACACGGCGCTGACGCGCGCGTCGGACGTGCGCGAGGAGCGCCACTACGTGCCGGGTAGCCCGGATCCGGAGCTGTTGATCCTGCATCAGGGCGGGGGGCTGGGCCGTTCCGTGCCCGTCTCGTCGGCGGTGTCCGCGGTCGT
>CATWCG010000152.1:0-5073 GCA_958349165.1 uncultured Actinomyces sp.
TCTGAGGTCTTCCGGTCGCTCATGCGTCTGGAGCAACGCAGGCAAAACTACACCGAAAGGGATTAACTCATGGCAGAAGTGGAGAGCTTTACCCTGGACCATACCGCCGTGAAGGCGCCCTACGTGCGCCTCATCAACGTGGAGTCCGGCCCGAAGGGCGACCAGATTTCGAATTTCGACGTGCGCTTCGTCCAGCCCAACAGCGGCGAGATCCCGACCTCTGGTCTACACACTATCGAGCACCTCCTCGCATCCCTGCTGCGCGACCGCATCGACGGCGTCATCGACTGCTCGCCGTTCGGCTGCCGCACGGGCTTCCACCTCATCATGTGGGGCACCCCCTCCGTCCGTGAGGTGACGGCCGCCATCGCTTCGTCGCTGCATGCCATCGCCGAGGAGGTGACCTGGGAGGACGTTCCGGGCACGGACGTGTACTCCTGCGGCAACTACCGCGATCACTCCCTGTTCAGTGCGCGCGAGTGGAGCCGGACGATCCTCGAGCAGGGCCTGTCCACCGACCCCTTCGAGCGAGTGTTCATCGTTCACTGATTCCGGGCGAGCGCTCGGGAACACAGGCGGGACCCATCCGGCGCGGATGGGTCCCGTTGGCGTTTCTGACAGTGCGCATCACGGGTGGGCCCCGACGCAGGCCCGCCACGGCCTCGTCGACTAATCCAGACCGACCGCGTCGCGCACGCGAGCCTCCAGGGCGTCCGCCTCGCGCTGACCGGCCTCGTCCAGTGCGCCGTCGGCCGTCAGGATGGAGAAGAGCCCGTCCGGTCCGCGGCGCACCCACGCCGTCACCGTCGTCCCGTTGCTCGTCTCCACCTGGGAGTGCAGGACGATCGACCGGTTGACGTATTCGCTCGCGTGTCGCATGAAGTCCGACGGGTCGCCCTCGGTGCGTCCGGCCAGGGGAGTGTGGGCCGGATCCACCCACTCCAGGGCGAAGAGGGAACCCTCGGCCTCCCAGCGTGCCCGCGCCACGTCGTACCAGGGGAAGTGCTCCGGGGAGGGGACCCCGTCACCGGACGAGGCCTCGGCGCCGAAGACGTACAGGCCCGACTTCGCGGCCACCATCCAGCGCCCGTCCTGAAGCTCCAGGCCGGGGGAGCGGCGCTCGCGGGAGGGCAGGGCACAGGCGAGGGAGTCAGGCAGAGTCGTCATGCGTTGATCGTATCCTTTCAGCAACATCGCTGCGCACAGACTATGCGTGCGTGAAAACGTACGTTATGATGGTGGTGGAAAGGGACATCATGACTGCTGTCAGTGCTACCGCCGCGCGCTCGAACCTGTATCGGCTCATCGATACCGTGAATGAGGAGTCGACCCCGATCACGATCACCGGACGTCGCGGAAACGCAGTTCTCATCGGCGAGGACGACTGGTCCGCGATTCAGGAAACCCTGTACCTGCAGGGGATTCCCGGAATGACGGACAGTCTGAAGGAGGCCGCTCGCGAAGACCTCGACGACGCACTCGATGACGTGGAGTGGTAGCGATGTGGCGGGTCTTTTTCTCCAAACAGGCCGCGAAGGACGCGAAGAAGCTCTCCGCCAGCGGTCTGAAAGCGAAAGCGCAGGCTCTCATCGAGCTTGTCAAAGAGGACCCGTTCGCGACGCCTCCCCGCTACGAGCGCCTCGTGGGCGACCTCGCCGGGATGTATTCGCGCAGAATTAACATTCAGCACAGGCTCGTCTACGAGGTGTTCGAAGAAGAGCGCACCGTCCGCGTCCTGCGCATGTGGACCCACTACGAATGAGTCTTCCTTGGGGTGAGAACGTCCACAGCGGGTGGGGGAGCGGGTCACATTCCGAAATCGTAAGGCCGCGATGCGGGCGGCGGGCATATTCTGGCTTCATCTTTGTGAAAAACCACGACAGGAGGCCTCATGGCATCGACGCAGCACACCCCGACGGAACTTGAGGCTGCCGGCGACCTGGTCCTTCCCGCCGCCGACGAGCTGGCGGGACGTTTCCCACTGACCCACAACCTGCACCCGGCGACGCCGGAAGAATACAACGAGATCATGTCGACCCTGGCCTTCGGCAAGAAGTTCACGGATCACATGGCCCACATGCGTTGGACGCGCGAGGGTGGCTGGGATGATCGCGGCGTCATTCCCTATGGCACGCTCGAGCTGACCCCCGGCGCCTCCGTCTTCCACTACTGCCAGTCCGTCTTCGAGGGCATCAAGGCCTACAAGCGCGCCGACGGGTCCGTGTGGACCTTCCGCCCCGGCTACAACGCGGCGCGCCTGAATCACTCGGCCCGCCGCCTGGCGCTGCCCGAGCTGAGCCGCGAGGACTTCGTGGCCTCCCTCGTGGATTACGTGCGCGCCGACGTGAAGTGGGTGCCCGACGTCGATGGCTCCTCCCTCTACCTGCGTCCCTTCATGTTTGCGTCCGAGGAGTTCGTGGGCGTGCATCCCGCGGGCGTCGTCGACTACTACGTTATCGGCTCGCCGTCGGGCCCCTACTTCAAGGGCGGCCTGTCGGGCGTGGCCATCTGGGTGGAGCGCGAGTATCACCGCGCAGGCCCCGGCGGCACCGGAAGCGCCAAGGCTGGCGGCAACTACGCGGCCTCCCTGCTGCCCCAGATTCAGGCCGAGGCCAAGGGCTTCTCCCAGGTCTGCTTCCTGGACACCTACGAGGGCAAGTACCTCGAGGAGCTGGGCGGCATGAACATGTTCGTCGTCATGGCTGACGGCACGATCCGTACACCCTCGCTCACCGGCGTCATCCTCGAGGGCGGCACCCGCAGCGCGATCCTGCGCATGCTGCGCGACGAAGGCGTGGACGTGCGCGAGGAGAAGATCGCTCTGTCCGAGGTCGTGGACGGTATCCGTTCGGGCGCGGTCGCCGAGGTCTTCGCCTGTGGCACGGCCGCGGTGGTCACCCCGATCACGCGCCTGGCTGGCGACGACTTCGACGTGGAGATCGCGGTGGGGGACAAGACCCGCGAGATCCACAAGCGCCTGACCGACATCCAGTGGGGTCGCGCGGAGGATCCCTACGGCTGGACGTACCGCCTGGCCTGAGCGTTGACGCGTGAGGGAGCCACGGCCTCGTCGATTGTCACGAGGCCGTGGTTTCTTTTTGTCGTTGGGCGCTTTTGTGGCTTGGTGACAGTGGTGTCAGAACAGAACTAAGGCTATCCTTGGTTATGTACTCGTGTGCGTCATGCGATAGGAGAACGATGAAACGCGCGATCGTGGTCGTCTGCTCGTGGGCGGCGGCCCTGTGCCTGGCGCTCGCCTACCTGGCGATCGGCTGGGGAATCGACGATGTTGTCGGAGGGACGGCCTGGTCCACCTGGTGGATCGCGCTCGCCGCCGCCCTCGCCTCCGGCTTCTTCGCGTGGGCCGTCAGTGCCCTCGGCGCGACTACCATGAAGCAGCTGGAGCCGCGCCTGCGTCACTCGATGATCCGCCAGGTCTTCGCCCTGGGGCCCTCGCAGCGCACCAACGAGCGCGCGGGACGCGTCGTCAACTCGGCCACCGACGGCGTCGAGCGCGTGGCCGCCTACAAGGGCATCTTCCTGGCCCCCATGATCGCGTCGCTGACGACCCCGATCCTCGTCGTCATCGTCGTCGCCCTCACCCTCGACCCGGCCTCGGGCGGCTTCCTGGCTATTGCCATCCCGCTGGTCCCGATCTGCGTCATGGGCTTCCGCAAGGCCTTCAAGCCGGTGTCCTCGCGCTACCGTCACGCCTCGCGCCAGCTCTCCGCCAAGGAACTCGACGCCATCCAGGGCTTGGGAGACCTGGCCCTCATGAACGCGGGCAAGGACATGGGCAAGCGCCTGGCCGAGGCCGCCGAAGAGGTGCGCTCGAAGGTTATGAGCTACCTGGCGGGCAACCAGCTGATCCTCCTCGTCATCGACTCCGTCTTCTCCCTGGGCATGATCACCGGCGCGATCACGCTGGCCCTCATCCGCTACGAGCAGGGGGCCCTGAGCGCCGGCGGCGCCATCTCCCTCGTGCTGCTTTCCTCGATCATGCTGGACCCCCTGGACCGGATCGGACAGTTCTTCTACATCGGCATGGGCGGCATCGCCGCCAACAAGGAAATCAAGAAGTTTAACGAGCAGACCCCGCCTGTCGTGGACGCCAAGGGTGTCTCCATCCCCGCGATCCCGGCCGCCCCCGGCGAGATCGCCCTGTCTGGCGTGTCCTTCTCCTACACGACCGACACCCCCGTCCTGCGTGGCGCGAACCTGACGGTGAGCCCGGGCGAACACGTCGCCCTGGCTGGACCCTCCGGCGCCGGCAAGTCCACGATCTCCGCGCTCCTGCAAGGATTCCTGCGACCCACGCGCGGACGGGTGAGCCTCAACGGCGTGGACCTGGCCGCCGCGCCCCTGTCGTGGGTGCGCGCCCAGAGCGCCGTCGTCGAGCAGACCACCTACCTCTTCTCCGGCACCCTGCGTGACAACCTCCTCCTGGCCGCCCCCACGGCCACCGATGACCAGCTCATTGAGGCCCTGCGCGCCGCCCACCTCGGCGAGTTCTACGACGCGCTGCCCGGGGGCCTCGATGCGCGCGTGGGCGCTCGCGGCCTGGCCGTGTCCGGCGGAGAGGCGCAGCGCATCGCGATCGCCCGCGCCTTCTTGAAGAACGCGTCGATCATGATCCTGGACGAGCCCACGGCCCACGTGGACCTGGCCTCCGAACGCGAGATCCTGGCTTCTCTCGACACTGTGTGCGCCGGGCGCACGACCCTGACGATCTCTCACCGCGACGCCACCATCAAGGACGCCGACCGCGTCGCGACGCTCCAGGAAGGAACGATCCGATGACCCGCAGGCACCTGTCCCTTCGGCTCCTGTCCATCACGCGTCGCGTCCTGCCCCCGCTGGCCGCATCGATCGCCGCGCGCATCGTCTTCCTGATGGCCGGGATTGCCCTGTTCGCCCTGGGCGGTTGGGCCGTGGGGAGCCTGGCCGCCGGCACCAGCGCCTGGTCCATCCCCTTCATCATCGCGTGCGCCGTGGGCGTGAGCCTGCTCAAGGGCGGCGCCCGCTACCTCGAGCAGTTCGCCGGACACTTCGTGGCCTTCCACTCCCTGGCGA
>CATWCG010000153.1:0-5036 GCA_958349165.1 uncultured Actinomyces sp.
CCTCGACTCCGTCGCCTTCGGCATCCCCCTCGAGGACTACTCGCACATCGAGCTGGCCGGCCGCCACGAGGACGCGAGCGGCGTCGCGCGGCTCATCATGACGCACCTGGCGACCTTCGTGAGCCCCAACTACCTACGCATCGCGGTCCTGTGCTCGCCGGAGCGCCTCGCCGAATGGGACTGGGTCAAGTGGCTCCCCCACGCCGGCTCCACCGTCGAATCCGACGCTGTGGGCCCCGCCCGCATGGTCGTCACCGAGGTCGCGGACCTGCTCGACCTCCTCGGCCCCGACATCGTCGATCGCCCCGGCTTCTCCCCGCGCGACGACCTCACCCCGTGGCCGCACGTGCTCCTCGTGTGCGACGGAGCGGAGCTGCCCGCCACAACCCAGCTCGGCTCCCCAGAGGGCGCCGTCGGCGTCACCGTCATCAACCTCCATGACAAGTGGGGAGCCCTGACCAGCCCCTCGACCGTGCGGCTGCTCATCCATCCTGCTGTCAAGGGCGAGAACCGGGGTGCCCTCGAAGTCAACCTGTTCAGCCACCAGGCCATCGTCGGCGAATGGGAACACGTTGGGCAGGCGCAGGCCGAGTCCATCGCCCGGCGCCTCACCCCCTTCGCCGCGGACGACAAGAGCAAGGACACCGACGCGCCGGTGGGGCGTTCCGACGTCAAGCGCACCGTCGACCTCATGGAACTCCTCCACCTCGGCGATATCCGAGACTTCGACCCCGAGAAGGCGTGGGTGCGACGCGAAGGCAGGAACCGCCTGCGCGTCCCCTTCGGCGTCACCCCCGAAGGCATCCCGGTCCTCATCGACATCAAGGAAGCCGCCCAGCAGGGCATGGGCCCGCACGGCCTGCTCATCGGTGCGACCGGTTCGGGTAAATCAGAGGTGCTGCGCACTCTCGTCCTCGCCCTCGCGCTGACGCACTCGCCGGAGCAGCTCAACCTGGTCCTCGTCGACTTCAAGGGCGGCGCGACCTTCGCGGGCATGTCGAGTCTGCCCCACGTGTCGGCCATGATCTCCAACCTCGAGTCCGAGCTCTCCCTCGTGGACCGCATGCAGGACGCCCTCAAAGGCGAAATGGTGCGCCGCCAGGAAGTCTTGCGCGACGCCGGCAACTACGCGAACGTCACGGATTACGAGGCCGACCGCATGGCGGGCAAGCACAACTTCCCCCCGATGCCCGCCCTCTTCCTGATCCTCGACGAGTTCTCCGAGCTCCTCACCGCCAAGCCCGAATTCGCGGACCTCTTCGTCGCGATCGGTCGTCTGGGCCGTTCGCTGTCCATCCACCTGCTCCTCGCCTCGCAGAGGCTCGAGACGTCCAGGATGAAGGGCCTGGAGTCCCACCTGTCCTACCGCGTGGGCCTCAAGACCTTCTCCGCCAGCGAATCCCGCGAAGTCCTGGGCGTCCCCGACGCCTACGAGCTCCCCTCCCTGCCCGGCTCCGGCTACCTGATGCCCGGCACCGACGAGCTCATCCGATTCCGCGCCTCCTACGTCGCGGCACCCCCGCCCCCGCGTACCGTCTCCTCGACGCAGGCCGCCACGGCGGGCACCCCCGACCGTCAGATCAAGGTCCTGCCCTTCACCCTGGCCCCCGTCCTGACACGCGACGAGCCCGACAACGCCCCCGCCTCGACCGGTCAGGCCATGGTCCTGCCCGAGGACGCCCAGTGGGCGGACATGACCGAGATGGACATCGCGGTCGCGAAGATGGCCGGCAAGGGCATGCCCGCCCACCAGGTGTGGCTGCCCCCGCTCGAAGAGCCCGACACCTTCGACCAGCTCATGCCCGACCTCGCCCCGGTCGAGGGCCTCGGCTTCGTGTCCATGCAGTGGCGCGAGCGCGGCACCCTCGTCTTCCCGATGGGCACCAAGGACCTCCCGCTCGAGCAGCGCCGCGACGTCCTCACCTTCGACCTGTCTGGCGCCGCCGGTAACTTCGCGGTCGTCGGCGGCCCGCTCACCGGTAAGTCGATGGTGCTCAGGACCTTCGTCATGTCCCTGTCGCTCATCTACACGCCGCAGGAAGTCCAGTTCTACATCATCGACCTCGGCGGCGGTACCTTCGCGTCCTTCGTCGATGCGCCCCACGTCGCGGGCGTCGCGACGCGCGACACGCACGAGATCCTCACGCGAATGATCGCCGAAATCCGGGGCATCATCGAGGATCGCGAGCGCTACTTCCGCGACAACAAGATCGACTCCATCGAAACGTACCGTCGCGGTCGCGCCGAAGGACGCTACGACGACGGATACGGTGACGTCTTCCTCGTCATCGACAACTGGGCCTCCCTGAAGGCCGACTTCGACGACCTCGACATGACGATCGGCATGATGCTGAGCCGCGCCCTGACCTTCGGCGTCCACCTCGTGACGTCCACGTCCCGCTGGAGCGACTTCCGCATGCAGGTCGCCGACATGCTCGGCTCGAAGCTCGAGCTCAAGATCGGTGACTTCCGAGACTCGGAGATCGACCGCAACATCCAGAAGCAGATCCCGAACGCGCGCCCCGGCCGCGGCGTCGAGGTCACGAAGCACCACGTCCTCATCGGCCTGCCGCGCGCCGACGGCGAACCGGATCCGACGACCGTCACCGAAGGCATTGGGCGCACGCTCGAAATGATCCGCGCGGCCCTGCCCGCCGGCCCCGGCCCCAAGCTGCGCCTGCTCCCGACCCGCATCACGGCCGACGAGATCGCGCAGCTGCCCGGCGCGCTCGCCCCGGCGGAAGGCCCCGCTCCCGCGCTCATGCTCGGCGTCGAAGAATCGCGCCTGGGCCCCTACCGCCTCGACCCCAACGTCGAACAGCACCTCTACCTGTTTGGCGACTCGAAGTCCGGCAAGACCACCTTCCTGCGCTCCCTCGCGAAGGAAATCATGGCGCGCAACACCCCCGAGCAGGCCAAGATCGTGTCCGTCGACCTGCGCAGGGCCTCGCTGGGCCTCGTGCCCCCCGAGTACTCGGCCGGCTACCTCACGCGCATCGAGGACGTCGCCAGCGACATCCGCGAGCTCGCCGAGTTCCTCAAGATGCGACTACCCGGCGACGACGTGACCGCCGAGCAGCTCACCAACCGCTCCTGGTGGAAGGGCCCCGAGGTCTGGATCCTCGTCGACGACTACGACCTGGTCGTCACCTCCGAAGGCAATCCGCTGATGCCCCTCCAGCCGCTCCTCTCCCAGGCGGGTGACGTTGGCCTCCATTTGGTCATCACGAGGCGCATGGGTGGTGTGTCGCGAGCCCTCTACGAGCGCATCCTCCAGTCGCTCATCGACCTGGGCACGACAGGCATCCTGTTGTCCGGTAACCCTGACGAAGGTCAGGTTATCGGCCGCGTGAAGCCGGTCCGCGCAGAGCCCGGTCGAGCGATCGTCGTCTCGCGCGACGCGGGCGTCTTCCGGGCCCAGCTGGCCTGGTCGGATCCCGTCCGCTAGTGCGTAACCATGCGTTGAGCGCGTGTAGAATAATCGCGTAACGCGTTATCCCACGCGCTCAACGCAGCGAGAAAGACGAAGGTAGATGGCTCTGGGTGAACATGCGGAGCGCCCCGCCCTTCGGTGGGGCGCGTCGACTGACATCGGTCCGGTCCGCGCAGAAAACGAGGACTCCTGGCTGGCGGTCTCGCCCGTCTTCGCGGTCGCCGATGGGATGGGCGGCCACCTCGGCGGCGCCCAGGCCTCGTCCCGGGCCGTCATCACGCTCCAGGAGTTCCTGAGCCCCGGCCGACTCGGCAACCGGCCCGTCGACCTCGTCGATCTCTCCGTCGCCATCGACGCTGCCGCCACCTCGGTCGCGGCTCTCGCACCCGCCGACAACCCGATGAGCGCCCCGGGAACCACCCTGTCCGGCCTCATGGTTCTGCGCACCACCGAGGGACCCTACTGGCTGTCCTTCAACGTCGGCGACTCGCGCGCCTACGTCGTGGGAGGCGGCGGCATCCGCCAGCTCACCCACGACCACTCCGCCCTGCAGGAGGCGCGCGACCTCGCGGCCACCTCCGGCGCGCCCCGCGTCATCCCTCCCGCCAACGTCGTCACCAAGGCGCTGGGTGCCGGACAGTCGGGAAGTGTGAAAGCCGACTACACGATCATGCCCCTCGAAGAAGGCGACCGCGCGGTCATCTGTACAGACGGGGTGCACGGCGTCCTCCAAGACGCGCAGATTCACGCCGTTGTCGCCGCCGGGGACGGCCCGCAGGGGAGCGCCGACGCGCTCGTTCGGGCCAGCCTCGAGACCGGAACTCGTGACAATACGACGGCCGTTGTAGTTTACGCAGGAACCGAATCACGAGTAACATTGACAACGAATGTCCTGAATCGCATGATTCAACCAGTACGTCCGGCGTCGATCCAGACCGCGCGCCGGGTCCCTCGTAGAGAAGGCAGTAACTGATGCTTCAGATTGGACGCTTCCTGTGCCGCGGACAGGGCGCGATGCTCGTCACCGGCCCGCTCGGTGCGGCGTTGGTTCCGCTGGACTTCGCGGACTCCGCCGCCGACGTCGTGTGGGGCCGAGCGGACACGCAGGCGTGGCTCTCCCACGTGCAGGCCGAGCGGGGCGACGTCCTGCTGCTCGACTGCGCGGGCGAACAGCCCTACCTGACGGTCCTCGGTAACATTCAGCTGCGCATGCGCGCCGCCGGCCAGATCACCGAGCAGGTGTGGACCGACCCGATCTGGGCCTGGCCCTTCAACCCCGGCGAGTGGCAGACCTTCGAGGCGACCATCATCGAAGGTGACGAGGTCACGTGGATGGTTCCCGCCGCCGACCGCGTCGAGGCCGCCGAGATTCGCATCGGTCGCGCCCTGGACGAGGTCGAGGCCCTGGCCTCCATGCCCGTCGACACGATGGGCTTCCTCATCAACCCCGACATTCCCGACCACGAGCGCCGCGCCCGCCGCGACGCGCGCGAGGAGCTGCCCGAGCCGACCACCACGCACACGTCGTCGGTCGACCTGGCCGCCGTCGAGGCTCAGTTCCTCGCAGCCACCTCCAACGGTCCCGTCTCGCTGACGCCCACCG
>CATWCG010000154.1:0-5011 GCA_958349165.1 uncultured Actinomyces sp.
AGGCCGTGGTCGCCCTGCGCGGAGGGCGCGCGGGCGGAGGGTGCGCGGTTCCCGGCCACGGCCTCGCGCGTGGGGGCCTATTTGTGCTTGTGGAAGCGCTGTTTCACGCCGGCCGAGATGCCGGAGGCGGCGCTGGAGATGCCGGAGGCGGCGCTCGAGGCCCCGGTGACGACGCCTGAGGCGGCGCTCTTCGCGCCGACCATGACGACCCGTGCTTTGCCTTTCATGGTTTCTTGGACGCCGTCGGCGCCGACCTGGTTGCCGCGCGCCGGGGTCGTGTCGTTGACGTGGCGAGCCCAGGCCTCGGCGTCGATGCCGCGGGGCGGGAGCTCACGCAGGTGCGCCTTGAGGCGGGAGGACTGGGCTTGAAGCGCCATGAAGGTCAGGCCGCTCGACACGAAGCCGCCGATGACGGGGACGACTTTCGAGACGCTCTTGGTGAAGGTGCTCTTCGTGATGTTGATGCCGATGACGCGCAGGGAGTATTTCACGACCGGGTACCACGTGATGCCCATGAGGGCTTTCTTGGTCACGTGGTTGCGGTAGGCGGTCTGGGCCACCAGGCGCGCAAAAGCCGTCAGCGACTGGGCGGCGCCGCCGACGCCGAGCATGACGCCGAAGAAGACGGCGAGGACACCGATCGTGTCGTCATCGGTCTGGTCCGCGTCGGCGACGAGATCGTGCCACCCGTACAGGTAGGCGAGTTTTTGCATGATCCGCAGCGCGTGCGCGTAGTACTGGGTCAGGTCCGCGGGGATCGTGCCGAGCATCGCGAATCCGCCGGGGATGCCCGCCGCGAAGGAGATGGCGGCCGACTTGTTGGTTTCGTAGGAGATTGTCTCTTCCGCGAGGCCGTCGAGCACCGCCAGGGGGACGCCCGCCGCCGCGGGGTTGGTGTCGAGGGAGCGCGCGATGATGTCGTCGCTTGCGTGAACCTTGGTGAGTTCTTGGCGCAAGAACTCGTCGCGGCGGATGCGCACGCCCGGGAGACGAACGATCTTGGTGAGGAAGTCGAGTCCGCGGTGCTCGGCCTCGGCCTCTTGCACGGGGGTGAGGCCGCGCAGTTCGTCGCCTCCACCGAGGTTGTCCTTCTTGTTACGCATCGCGTTCCTCCTCGTCTGACTGCATGCTGACAGTGCACTGACGTGGACCCACTCTAGCGGGTTCCTGTCCCCCTCAGCCCAGGATCAACGAGGCCGGGGCTAGGCTACGCTGTCATGCGTCCCCAGCCCCGACCTCGTGACCGATGATCGTTACTTACGCCGACCAAAGAGGCCCTTGACACCATCCGCGATGCCGGAGGCCGCGGTCATCGCACCATCGGCGATGCCGGTAGCCGCAGTCTTTGCGCCACTCGTGACGGCCTTGGTCGTGCTCTCGAGCGCCTGCTGGGCGCTGTCCAGCACGCCCGGCTCCTGGTCGTCGGGGGTCGCTGCACTGACCGACTGCTTCCAGACTTCGGCGTCGACTCCGGGAGGCGGCAGCTCACGCAGGTGGCCCTTGAGGCGGGTCGACTGGAACTGGAGCGACACGAAGGTCATGCCGCCCGATACAACGCCGCCGATGACGGGGATGACCTTGGAGACGCCCTGCGCAAAGCTCTTTTTCGTGAGGTTGATGCCGATGAAGCGCAGGCACTGCTTCATGACCGGGTACCACGAGGTCTTCGTGAGGGCCTGCTTGGTCACCTGCTTTTGGAAGGCGGGCATCGCGACCGAGCGCGCGAACGTCGTCAGCGACTGGGCCGCGCCACCAACGCCGAGCATGACGCCGAAGAACATCGCGAGGACACCGATCGTCTCGTCATCCACCTCATCCATGTCACTGAGGAGCTCACGCCACCCGTACAGGTACGCAAGCTTCTGCATGATCCTGAATGCGTGCACGTAGTACTGCATCAGGTCCGCGGGAACCGTTCCGAGCATCGCGAAGCCGCCGGGGATGCCCGCCGCGAAGGACATCGCCGCGGACTTGTTCGTCTCAAAGGAGATGATGCCGTCGGCGAGCTTGTCGAGATCGGTCAAGGACACACCCGCGAGCACCGGGTTCGAGTCGACTGCGCTCGCGATTGCATCGTCGCTCATGTGGAGCTTGCGCAGCTCCTGACGGAGGAACTCGTCCCTCGTGATGCGCACGCCGCGGATGCGCACGACCTTCTTGAGGAATTCGATCGCATACTTTTCGGCCTCCGAGTCCTGTTCGGCGATCGTTTCGCGCAGCTCAGCGATGCCATCGGAGGCTTCTTCTGTCAGCTCCGCTTCGCCGCTCGTGTCGAGCACGATCTCTCGGCCGTTTTCTTCGAATTCGCCGTTGACGCCAAGCTCGTCAAGGTTGTCGCTCATCTTGTTCCTTTACACAGCGTTGTCGCCTCAATACCGAGACTGGATACACGACAACTATAACCGAGTTTTCCTCCGTGATGGCACTCATGACACACCGTCATTTTGCTCGGGTGCGAGGACGCCGGGGACGGACATACTCTGGTCTCATGTGGATTGTCGCTGCCTGCTTGTCCGCCCTGTTCGCTGGGTTGACGTCTGTCCTGGCCAAGGCCGGGGTCGCGACGACGAACTCGACGGTCGCGACGGCGCTGCGCACGGTTGTGGTGGTCGCGGGGGCGTGGGGCATGGCAGCGCTGACCGGCACAGCCTCCGGTGTTGTTGTCATTGATGGGCGCTCGCTGGTTTTCTTGGTGTTGTCCGGGCTGGCGACGGGGGCCTCGTGGCTGTGCTATTTCGCGGCGCTGGCGCGGGGGAACGTGTCTCGGGTGGCTCCCATCGACAAGCTGTCGACGGTGCTTGCGATCGTCCTGGCGCTGGTCCTGCTGGGCGAGCCGGTGAGCGCGTGGGGGGCGGCCGGGATCGTGGCGATCACGGCGGGAACGCTCCTCATGGTGGAGCCTTCCGACCTGTCGGGCCTGCCTCGTGCGCTGCGCAGCGGTGGCAGCTGGCTGGTGTACGCGCTCGCGTCCGCTCTGTTCGCGGCGCTCACGTCGATTCTCGGAAAGGTCGGGATTTCGGGGGTGGATCCGACGCTGGGGACGGCGGTGCGCACGCTGGTGGTGCTGGCGATGGCGTGGGTGGTCGTGGCCGCGCAGGGGCGGGCGCGCGAGGTGCGGTCGATTCCGGCGCGCGAGCTGGCGTTCATCGTGGCGTCGGGGGCGGCGACGTGCGCGTCGTGGTTGGCGTACTATCACGCCCTCAAGGGCGGGCCCGCCTCAGTGGTGGTGCCCATTGATAAGCTGTCGATCCTGGTGACTGTTGCCTTCTCGGCGGCGGTGTTTCACGAGCGTTTCACGTGTCGCTACCTGGCTGGCCTGGCGTTCCTGTGTGCGGGAACGGCCGCCATGGTGGTGGCGTAGGGCCGGCTGGCGCCGGCAGCGCGTGGCAGCTCATCACTCAGTGTCGACGTCAGGCCCTTCACCTGTTTCACGAACGTTTCACGCGGAATGGGTGGCCGGACAGGCCGTGGTGGCGTGCCAGCCTGGCTAGTGGCCTTGTTTTTCTTCCCAGGTGTCGGTGTTGTTGATGACCAGGTGAGACAACGGGAACTCGCCCGTCGTTTCCGTGGTGGTGACCAGGCCGTTGATCGTCTGGGTCTCCCCCGTGAAGGGGTTGGTGGCCGTCCCGCTCCACGTCGTGGTGAGCGTGATTTCGCGGTTCTCGTGCGGGTAGGGCCCATCGAACCCAGAACGCCACCCCTGCGGGGGCGTGTAGTAGTGGCGGATCAAACGTGGGTCCTTGTTCGGATCGATCCCTTTCTCCCAGGCCAGGCCCGGGGAGGTGGTCACCGTGTTGGGCGTGCCATCACCCCAGGAGTATTCGTAGTTCGTCGCCGTCAGGGTGATCGTGATGTCGCGACCCAACAGATTGATGACGTGAGTCTGAGTCGGATTGGTGACCGAGACGATCGTGGGGACGAACCTGTTCGTGTACGACACCCCGTCGGGCCGCTTACGCAAACCCGCCCCATCAGCGTGGATCGTGGTGGCAGCGTAGTAGAGGATTTCCCGGGTCGTGGGCAGCGTCGGCCTGGACCCCGCCGGATGAGCAGCAGACAAGTACAAGCACGCGACCTCATCCGTAGTCCCGTCCGGCTTCTCATACATGCGCATCACACCATCACACACCTGCCCCACACCAGCAGCCCGAGCATCAGGCGACGCACTACCCTCCGCCGTTTCCTGAGCACGCTGAGCATCCACAGACGAATCTCTATTCGGCTCACCTTGAGAAATTTGTTGATTCCGGCGACGACTCACTGATGTTGTGACGGCATCATCATGAGCACCGGAACAAAAGCCGATATCTGAGTTGTTGGCACCAGCGCATGAATCAAATGGCGGTATCGGATCGTTATCTGCCGAGGCCGTTATTGGGGAAGCGCACAGCAGAGTTACTGATAATACTGCTGAAAGGAGGAACATGACGTCACTTCTGAGTATCATTATCGACGTCCCCTCCCGTTTCAATCCAGCGCCCGTCTTTCCAGGTCATAAAGAGCCCGATACTAACTGCGAACTCACTGTCGTTTACGGTGACCTGCTGGTCGATACACCATGTGCCATTGCTAGTCGTAACGTCGAAAAGCACGAGCATGGTGTTGGGCTCGCCCCCCGAACTCTGATCGGCGACCGGTTCGACTGCCACTATGTTTGTCACAGATGCTTTGTAGTCGTACATCCAGCCGTGCGCGTACAGCTTATTGATATTATTGATGTAAGTCTCTCGGAAGCGATTTCCGGGTTGCGTGATGTCTTCGAATGCTTGTGTGTCTCCTGTGTTCCAGGCGTAGGTGAGCGTGTCGAGGAGGTACTCGGCAGCGAGTTCTGCCCCTCGTTCGCTGTTTTCCTTGGCCTCCTCGGGTAGTTCTGGTTTGGTGTAGGTGGATGCTGCGTGTTCGGCGGGGCGCACGAGGACGCCGTCAGGTCCGATCTGGTAGCCGCCCGACATCGCGGCCTCGCCCGAGGCCGTGGCCGAGGCAGTGGGCGCTGGGTTCGCGGGCGGGGTGG
>CATWCG010000155.1:0-5010 GCA_958349165.1 uncultured Actinomyces sp.
ATACCATCGGCCGTTTCGATGACGTGACCCACCTCTTCGGTGGCCACGTCCGCCGGACGGTAGGACTCCATGAAGGAGTCCAGTGCTCCTCGGATTTCCTCCGGGGAGATGCTGAGGTCAGCCATGAGGATTCCTAACTAGGTAAAAGAAAATAGTGTGTGTACGAGAGGTGCTAGCTGGCGATCGCGTCGCGTGCTGCACTGATTCGGCTGGCCAGCGAAGCGTCGATGGCGGTCATGCCTGCGCGCAGGCGGAAGCCGCCGACGATGTCCGGGTCGATCGAGATCGCCAGGTCGATGGGCGTACCGTAGCGCTTCGTCAGGATCGCGCGCAGGCGCTCGACCTGCGCCTGGCTCATCGGCGAGGCCGTGGCCACCGTGACGAAGAGGCGATCCTGCATGGTCGCCGCCCACTGCGCGTACCTGCGCAGGTTGTGCAGGAGGCGACCGTGGTTCGATCGTCCGACGGCGCGGCGCAGCAGGCGCATCGTCCAGACGCTGACGCGCTCTGCGAAGAGCTTGGTTGCGACATCGCCGCGCTCGTGGGGGTTGCCCTTGGAGGTATCAGACAGGCGCACGCGCACCTCGCGGTTGTGCGCCAGGAAGTAGCGCACCTGGAAGAGCTCCTCGCGGACCTGGTCGAGCGCGTTCTTCGCTCCCGCAGCGTTGAGAACGCCGAGGATACCCAGAACCTCGAGCGCATCCGTGACGTCGGCGGGTCGACGCCAGTGCTCCGCGACGAGCGCATCGATGACGGTCATGGTCGCGCCGGTCACGTGCGAGGCGAAAGCCTGCGCGGCCAGGGAACGCTTGTCCGCGGTCGAACGCGCCGGGTCGGTCAGCGCACGCCCGAGGCGGGCGTTCTCCTTGAACAGGTCGGCCAGGCCGAAGAAGTCTTCGGCGACCCGCATCGCGTCGGTACCGGGTACGGCAAGCGCCGCCGCCAGATCCTTCGCAAAGGGGACGGACTCGATCGTGCGCATCTGTGTCATCGCTTCTCCTCGACCAGCGCGGAGTCGGCCTCGAGCTCGTCAAGGAAGCGATCAACCACGCGGGAGGTCAGCGCCGTGTCGGTCAGCTGCTCACCAATGATCTTCTCTGCCAGCTCAGAGGCGAGAAGGCCCACCTCGGAGCGCAGGGAGATCTGCGCGGCCTGCTTTTCAGCGAGGATCTGACGCTGCGAGGCCTCGACGATACGGTTAGCTTCGCTGGTTGCCTCGTGACGGGCGGCGGCCACAATGGCCTTCGCTTCGTCGTTGGCGCGCTCACGGATGGTGTGCGCCTGCGCGTGCGCCTCACGAATGATCTCCTCGCGCTCGCGCGCAGCGGCAGCCTGATCGGCCTTCGCTTGCTCGGCGGCGCCGAGGCCCTCCTCAATCTTTGCAGCACGCTCGTCCATCGTCTGGTAGATGCGAGGCAGCGCGTAGCGTCCGACGAGGAGCAGGACGATAAGCAGAACGACAGCCGACCAGAAAATCTCATACAGCGGCGGCAGGATGACGGCGAGGCCGCCGACCTCCTGGTCCGCAGCGGCGACAATCTGGTGCATAGCGATCACTTAACGATGAGCGGCATAACGAAGCCGATGAGGCCGAGGGCCTCAACCATGCCGGCGCCGATAATCATGTTGGTGAAGAGACGGCCAGCAACCTCGGGCTGACGGGCGGTCGCTTCCTGGTTCTTGCCGACCATGAGGCCGATACCGAGGCCGGGGCCCAGGGTGGCGAGGCCGTAGCCGATGTAGGCGAATGCTGCGGTTCCCATAGTGGTTTCCTTCTGTTAGTAACGCCGGGTGGCGTTGGGGGTCAGTGATGTTCGACGGAAAGCTTGATGTACACGGTCGACAGGATCGTGAAGATGTATGCCTGCAGGAAGGCCACGAAGACCTCGAAGCCGGTCATCACGAACATGGCGGCACCGGTCAGCGCGGAGGCGGCAGACAGGACGGAGAGTTCGTGGAGCAGAATTGCCGTCCCGAAGTAGGTCATGCCGAGCAGCAGGTGTCCGGAGATCATGTTGCACAGGAGTCGCAGCGTCAGCGTGACGGGGCGAACAATGAAGTTCGACAGGAACTCGATCGGCGTGATCAGGAGGTACATCGGAACGGGCAGCCCAGGCGGGAAGAGCTGGGATGCGAAGAAGCCGCCCACTCCCTGCTTGCCGATGCCCGCACCGATGAAGGTGACGTACGTGATGAGAGCGAAGAACATCGGAACGGCGACCACCGACGAGGCGGCGATGTTGATGCCCGGGATGATGCCCGCGATGTTCATGGACAGGACACCGAAGAAGAGGAAAGCGATGAAGCCGGAGAACTTGCGGCCCGTCTTCGGACCCAGCATGTCGAGGGCGACGTTGTCGCGGATGTAGCCGGCGATGGCCTCGACGGCCATCTGTCCGCGGGTCGGAACCAGCTTGGAATTGCGCGCGACGAGGACGAGAACCACGCACACGAGCAGACCCATAATGACGCGGGCAAGCGTCAGGCGGTTGAATTCAAAGAATGTTCCCTCACCGAAGATCACGGTCGGGAAGAAGTCCTCAAGAGCCGGCTGGTGAGGGTGCTGCGTGAACGCCGGGTAGGCGGTCAGGGCAATGACGATGAGGAGGATCGCGAGGCTCACCCAATACCAGCGCGGCTTAGGCGCGGTGCGGCGAGCAGGCGCGTGATCAGACACTGAATGTGCCTCCTTTTTCTCAACTCCATTGGCTTGTCTCTGCTGTCATAGCAACTTTACCCATTCTACACAGAGATGGGAGTCCCCGGCGCGCGCAAGGGTTACTCAGTGTCGTTCGGTACGTCGACGTTCATCGTCCGCTTGCGCATCATGACGACCATCTCCACGGTCGACGACACGATAATCGCGACGATCGTCGCGATTGCGGCGAGGCGCACGTTCATGCCGAGTGCCTTCGGCACGTACAGGCCCACCGCGAGGAGAGCGATTTTGGCGACGTATCCGCCGCTGACCCACGCGAGGAACCGCGCGGGAGAGCGCAGCGCGCGGGACGTGAAAAACCACTGCGCCCCGCAGATCACGGCGACCATGGCGAGGGCGAGGATGTAAGTCATGCGGCGGGCTCCTCTTGCGAGCGTTCTTCCTTGGGGAATTCACGGGTGGTAATGGCGACACCGACGGAGGCCGCGATGAGCGCGACCAGGGCGACGACCCACCAGTCGAAGACGAGCAGGCCGACGGCGGGAACGCACACGATCGCGGTCCACATCCACAGAATCGCGACGACCCCGCGGTGGGAGTGACCGGCGACGAGGAGGCGGTCGTGGAAGTGGGAGCGGTCCGCCACGAAGGGGCTCTTGCCTCGCCTCATGCGCCGAATCGAGGTGACAACCAGGTCGAGGACCGGCATGAAGATGACGGATAGCGGCAGGATGAGGGGCAGCGCGGAGACGATCATCTGTTGACGGCCCAGGAGCGTCGGGTCGATCTTGCCCGTCACGATGATGCCGGCGGCTCCCAGGACGAGGCCCATGGTCTCCGCTCCCCCGCCCATCATGATCGAGGAGGGGTGGAAGTTGAACCAGAGGAAGCCCGTGCACACGCCGAGCAGCGCGATGACGATGAGGCTTGCGGTCGTCGCGTAGGAGGCCGCGCCCATCAGGCGGGTGATGATGTAGGAGTAGACGAAGAAGGACCCGGCACCGATCGCGATCATGCCCGATGCCAGGCCGTCGAGCCCGTCGATGAAGTTGACGGCGTTCATGATTCCGACGATGAAGAAGACGGAGACGAAGAGCCACAGGCGTGAGGAGCCGAGCGTCAGGCCGAAGATCGGGAAGGACGCGAGCTGGACGCCGCCGAAGGCCATGCCGCCCGCGATGAGCACTTGTCCTCCGAGTTTGGCCATCCAGTCCAGCTCGATGATGTCGTCGATGATTCCGAGCACGCACATGGCTCCGGCTCCGGCCATGACGGCCCACGGGATGGTCCCGGTGAACAGGGGCGCCATGTAGGGGATGCGCGAGGCCAGCAGCATCGTGATGATCAGGGCGAGCGTCATGGCGACGCCGCCCAGGCGCGGGATGGGTTTCTTTTGTAGGTCGCGCCCGCGCAGGGGCGGCAAGATGTTGAAGCGTAGGCATGTCCAGCGAACGGCTGGAGTGAGGATGATGGTGAGCGCCATCGCGATGGCGGCGAGCAGCAGGTAGACCTTCACGCGCGCCCCTCCCCCGGCGTTTCGATCGCGACGCCGGCGGCCTCGCTCAGGTCGGCGAGGCTGATGGTTCCCAGGCGGATGATGCGCGGCGCGCCGTGGGCACAGTCGACGATGGACGAGGCCGTGGAGCCGACGGTGGGACCGGCGTCGAGGTAGAGGGACACGGAGTCCCCGAAGTAGGAGACGGCCTGGAGGACCGTGGTGGCCGGAGGCTGTCCGGTCAGGTTCGCCGAGGTGACGGCCATGGGTCCGGCGTCGGCCAGGAGGTCGAGGAGGGCGCCCTGGTCGGGCATGCGCACGCCGATCGTGCCGCCCGTCTCTCCCAGATCCCAGCCGAGGTCGGGGCGCGCACGCAGGATGAGGGTGAGTCCGCCGGGCCAGAAGGCACGGGCGAGGGCGCGGGCGTAGTCGGGCACGTCCACGCACAGGGAGTCGATGGCGTCGATGGAGGCGACGAGGACGGGCGGGGGCATCTGGCGTCCCCTCCCCTTGGCGGCGAGGACGGCGCCGACAGCGTCGGGGTTGGCGGCGTCGCAGCCGATGCCGTAGACGGTGTCGGTGGGCACGACGAGCAGTCGCCCCTGGGCCAGCGCGGACCGGGCATCGGCCAGGTCGTCGGCGTTCAGGGACGTGGTTGCGCGTCGGATCGTCTCACTACTCATCACGTTTATTGTGTCACGGAAGCGCTTGGTCGCGCGGACTTGGGCGCGCGTGCGCGCAGGAAGCGCTTGCGGCCCGCCAGGTCGGCCACGGTGTCGATCTCTTCCATGCCGACGCGCGCCGCGTGCTCGCGCATCACACGCTCCTGCGTGGGTGAATGTTCCATGAGTAGCCA
>CATWCG010000156.1:0-4998 GCA_958349165.1 uncultured Actinomyces sp.
GAAGGGGAGCACGAGCATGAGAGCCGCCAGGACCGCGACGACGCAGCGCGTCAGGCCCCTGCGCGACGAGGCGGACCCATCGCCATGCCCACCCCCGCCCGCGCCCAAGCGCGACGACAACGCCAACGAACACGCCAGCAAGGCGACGCCCGACAGGGCGATCCCCAGGCGCGCCGACGGCGGCACGAACGAACCGTAGCGACCCGACAGCGCCATCCACACCAGCGCCGCCCCCAAGCCGGCCAGTGAGAGGGCCTCCAACGTGGGTGCGATGCGATCCACAAGCTTCACGACAGGACCCCCATCCACCAGGCGCCGCCGACCACCACGGCGGCAACCACCGTCACCGTCACAAACAGGCGCGCCACGAACGCGCCCCGGAACTGCGAGGCCAACAGCGCCACGTTCTTCACATCCATCATCGGCCCGTACACCATGAAGCCCATCAGGGCCCCCGTCGGCGCCAACGACGCCAACGACCGCGCGATCACCGCGTCAGAGGACGAACACAGGGACAGGGCGAAACCGGCCCCCATCATGAGGGCCAACGCGCCGACCGCCGGTAGTCCCGACAGTAGCGACGACACCGGCCATGCCACCTGCGCCATCGTCGAGGCCACCACGCCCCCCAGCAGGAACGGCAGAATCCGCCCGAAGGAGCGCCCCGTCGCCGCCAACACGCCAGCGACGCTCCGGTCGGGCAGCTCGCACCCGTCCTCGCAGCAACACGCATCCCGCTCGGAATGGGCGCCCGGATGGCCTTCCTCGCGCAGCGCCGTCGGGGGAGCGACCAGCATGGACAGGCCCACGCACAGGGCGACGACGACGGACGCTCCGACGCGCGCGGCCACCAGCGACCAGGAGCCGAACGCGTACAGGGTCGAGGCGATCACCAGCGGATTGATCGCGGGCGAGGCCAACATGAGCGTCGTCGCCGCCGACAGGGGCACGCCCTTACGAAGCAGAGAACGGAAAATCGGAACGGCTGAACAGTCGCACACGGGCAGTGCGAAGGCAGCGACAAGGGCGGTCAGCACCGATGCGAGGGGATTCGTCGGGAAGACCCGCGCGATGAAGGCGGGGGAGACGTAGGCTTCGATCAGCTCGGCGACGGCCACGCCCAGGAGCAGGAAGGGGATCGCCTGTAGCGTCATGCCGACCGCAATCGTCGCGGCCCGCCCGACCGGCACACCCGCGCCCGACAGGGACCCCTGCATCGCCCAGACGACCAGCAGCGCGGCGATCATGCACGCGCCGACGAGCGCACCCCAGGGGCGCGCGGGGCGTTTCGTGTCCGTTTCACTCACCCCACAACTCTAGGGCAGGGGTTCGCGGTCCCCGCGCACACGCGCCGGTGCGACGAGGTCGTGGCCGGGCATGTGGGGGAGGCGGGCTGCGCTGTGGGCAGACAGACGCCCGCCCAGTAGGCGCGTGAGCAGTCGCTTCGCTACACTGGGTTCTCGCTACGATCCGGCCCGCAACAGCGGGGTATCACCGGGGAGCATCCGGAAGAAAGAGGAGCGCGAAAGCCAGCCACGGCCTCGTCCCCTTGAGTAGAACCGGACGGGAGGGCCCGACACAGCCCCAACGAAGCGGCCGCCCCCGGCGTGGGAGCGGCAAGCGGGGTGGTACCGCGGGTGCCGGCGACGCCGGTCCTCGTCCCTGTATAGGCGCGAGACGAGGACACTCATGACGAAGCACGGCTTCTACCCCCGCCACCGGCAAGACGAGGTGGACCCCAGCCCTTCCTTCCCTGCGATGGAAGAGGGCACCCTGGCGTTCTGGGCCAGCGATGACACCTTCCGCAAGTCTGTGCAGATGCGCGACGCGGGTGAGAACGGCTCCAACGAATTCGTGTTCTACGACGGCCCGCCTTTCGCCAACGGCCTGCCCCACTACGGTCACCTCCTGACCGGCTACGTCAAGGACGTGGTGGGCCGCTACCAGACCATGAAGGGCCACCGCGTCGAGCGCCGCTTCGGCTGGGACACGCACGGCCTGCCCGCCGAGCTCGAGGCCCAGCGCCAGCTCGGCATCGAGGACGTCACCGAGATCACCCGTGAGGGTGGCGTTGGCATCGAGGCGTTCAACGCGGCCTGCCGCTCCTCCGTCCTGCGCTACACGAAGGAGTGGGAGGAGTACGTCACCCGCCAGGCCCGCTGGGTCGACTTCGAGAACGACTACAAGACCTTGGACAAGTCCTACACGGAGTCCGTCATCTGGGCGTTCAAGCAGCTCTACGACAAGGGCCTGGCCTACCAGGGCCACCGCGTCCTGCCCTACTGCTGGAACGACCGCACGCCGCTAAGCAACCACGAGCTCAAGATGGACGACGACGTGTACCAGGACCGCACCGACAACACGGTGACGGTTGGCCTGCGTCTGGAACAGAAGCTGCGTGAGGACTCGGCGCGCCCCGAGCTGGCGCTCATCTGGACGACCACGCCGTGGACCCTGCCGTCGAACTCGGCCGTTGCAGTGGGCCCGCAGATCGAGTACTCCCTCGTCGAGGTGGCGGCCGACCATGTGGGCAACCTCGCGGGCGAGCGCGTCCTCATCGCGACCGACCTGATCCCGGCGTATGCGAAGGAACTCGGTGAGGACCCGACCGTCGTTGCCACCTACAAGGGCAGCGAGCTGGTGGGCCTCCACTACCACCCGATCTACGACTACTTCGACACGCCCGAGCGTCGCGCCGAGGGCGGAGCCCCCGGCCCCAACGGCTGGTCCATCATCGCCGCCGACTACGTGACGACGACGGACGGCACCGGCCTGGTCCACCAGGCGCCCGCCTTCGGTGAGGACGACATGTGGACGTGCATGGAGTACAACATCGGCCTCGTCATGCCGGTCGACGAGGGCGGCGTCTTCACCTCGGAGGTCCCCGATTACGAGGGCATGCAGATCTTCGACGCGAACCGCTACGTGGTCGCTGACCTGCGCGAGCAGGGTGGCCCGATCGCGCGCCGCGCCCCCGAGATTCGCGCCGTGCTGGTGCGCGAGAAGTCCTACGTGCACTCCTACCCGCACTGCTGGCGCTGCCGCAAGCCGCTCATGTACAAGGCCGTGTCCTCGTGGTTCGTGCGCGTCACCCAGATCCGCGACCGCATGGTCGAGCTGAACCAGGAGATCACCTGGACTCCCGCGCACACCAAGGACGGCATCTTCGGCAAGTGGCTGGAGGGTGCCCGCGACTGGTCGATCTCGCGTAACCGCTTCTGGGGCGCGCCGATCCCCGTGTGGGTGTCGGACGATCCGGCGTACCCGCGCACGGACGTCTATGGCTCCATCGCGGAGCTCGAGGCTGACTTCGGCGTGAAGGTCACGGACTTCCACCGTCCCTTCATCGACTCTCTGACGCGCCCGAACCCGGATGATCCGACGGGCAAGTCGACGATGCGTCGCATCTCCGACGTGTTCGACTGCTGGTTCGAGTCCGGCTCGATGCCCTTCGCGCAGGTGCACTACCCGTTCGAGAACCAGGAGTGGTTCGAGAACCACTACCCGGGCGACTTCATCGTCGAGTACATCGGTCAGACGCGCGGCTGGTTCTACACGCTGCACGTCCTGGCGACCGCGCTCTTCGATCGACCGGCGTTCCGCTCCTGCGTCTCCCACGGCATCGTGCTGGGTGACGACGGCCTGAAGATGAGTAAGTCGCTGCGTAACTACCCGGACGTGGCCGAGGTGTTCAACAAGTACGGTTCCGACGCGATGCGTTGGTTCCTCATGTCGAGCCCGGTCGTGCGCGGCGGCAACCTGATCGTCAAGGAGGAGTCGATCCGCGACACGGTCCGTCAGGTGCTGCTGCCGATCTGGAACACGTACTACTTCTTCACGCTGTACGCGGGCGCCTGCAACAAGGGTGAGGGTTACGAGGCCTCTCGCGTCGACCTGTCGTCGCCCGAGGCCGTGGCCGCGTTGGCGCAGATGGATCGCTACCTGCTGGCTCATACCCGTACCCTCGTTGAGGACGTGCGGGGCGCCCTGGATGGCTACGACGTGGCCGGGGCGTGCGAGGCGGTTCGCGACTACCTGGATATCCTGACGAATTGGTACGTGCGTACCCAGCGTCAGCGCTTCTGGGATGAGGACAGCGCGGCGTTCGATGCGCTGTACACGGCTCTCGTGACGCTCATGGAGCTGGCGGCGCCCCTGCTGCCGCTGCTGAGCGAGGAGATCTGGCGAGGCCTGACGGGCGGCGAGTCCGTGCACTTGACGGACTTCCCGGTCATCGACGAGGCCGTGGACGCCCCCGAGCTGGTCGCCGCCATGGACGAGGTTCGCTCGGTTGTGTCGGCCGCGCATGCGCTGCGTAAGACGCATCAGCTGCGCGTGCGCCAGCCGCTGGCGTCCCTCCAGGTTGTGTCCGAGCACTTTGCGGCCCTGGAGCCCTTCGCGGATCTCATCGCTTCAGAGGTCAACGTGAAGTCCGTGGTGTTCGCTTCTCCGGAGACGTCGGGCCTGAGCGTCCGCACCGAGCTGTCCTTGAACCCGCGCGCCTTCGAGCCGGCGATTCGTAAGCTGACGAGCCAGCTGTTCAAGGCGCAGAAGGCGGGCGAGTGGGAGCTCACGGACGATGGCGCGTGCCGTTTCGCTTCCGTCGAGCTGGACGGGGCGCCGCTGGTGCTCACGGGCGACATGTTCTCCGTGTCCACCTCCGTGGACGCCGCCGAGGGCCAGGTCGCGGACGTGCTGGCGTCGGGTACTTTCGTGGTGCTCGATACGGAGCTGACCCCCGAGCTCGAGGCCGAGGGTTACGCCCGCGACGTCGTGCGCGCCGTTCAGGACGAGCGTAAGAACGCTGGCCTGCACATCGCGGATCGCATCGACCTGTCGCTGACGGTTCCCGCCGATCATGTGGCCGACGTGGAGGCCTGGCGCGACATGATCGCCGCGGAGACCCTCGCGCTGTCTCTGACGGTCGAGGCCGGTGACAAGCTTGCCGTGAGCGTCGCCAAGCACTGAGTGCTGAAAACTCAGGCGGGCGGGCTGCGC
>CATWCG010000157.1:0-4989 GCA_958349165.1 uncultured Actinomyces sp.
AAGGAGCCGCGCTCTTGCAGGTTCGTCATCGCATACGGGGTGGCCTCCAGATCAACCGTCCCCGTGGCGCTCACGTCATCGCTGACCTGCGTCCACGTCACCGTGCTCGCGTCCTTCTTCGTGGAGGCCCCCGGCGACGTGATGGCACCCCCGGCAGAGGCCTCGACGATCTCGGAGGCGTGCGCGACCAGGGTCACGGAGTCAATGGAAGCGAGGGCCTCCGGGGAGGAAAAACCCTCCAGGAGCGAGGCGGACACGGAATGAAAATGGAACACCCCGCCGTCGTCCACCGTCAGGACCTCGGCGCCGCTATCTGCCAGGTCCCACGTGAAGCGGCAGGCCGCCACCCCGTTGACGTCCACGGACACGGTCGAGGTCGCGCGCGCACCGGTGCCCATCGACTGGCACTGCTCGCTCAGCAGGGGCGCGTCGGTCGAGAGCGTGACCTCGTGGGTAGCCGATACCCCCGGCGTGACGTCGTAAACCTCGGCAAGGTGAATCGGCGTCGCCTCGTCGGCGAAAGCCGGAGCACCCGCGGCCGTGAGGGCCGCCGTGCCAGCGACGCACGCGAGTACGCGGGCGATCCTCACTGGTCCTCATCCTCGGCGCGCAGGCGAGGAACCGAGGTCTTGGCGGGATTGACGCCCACCTTATCCGCGTAGAAGGCGCGAATCACGTCCATATCCGCGCGGACGTCGCCCGTCAGGCGGTAGGTCGGCCCCCACCCGAAGGTCCGGGTCGTGCGGTCAATAAAACCCAGCTGAATCGGCACGTCCGCCTCCATCGCGATGCGATAGAAGCCCGACTTCCAAAAGTCGCGCGGCGAACGCGTCCCCTTCGGCGTGATGCACAGCGTGAAGGAGTCGGACTCGCGAATGCGTCGGGCCACCTGGTCCACCAGGCCGTGCGCGGCGCTGCGCTCCACGGGGACCGCGCCGATCTTCTTGACGAACCAGCCGAGCACCGGTGCCTTGACGACGGAATCCTTCACGAGGAAGGAAAAGCTGCGCCCGCTCTTCCACATCGACACGGCCATGAAGACGCCGTCCCAATTAGAGGTGTGCGGGGCGCCGATGACGATGACCTTATCGGGCAGTGGCTCGGTGGTGAGCGTCCAGCGGGACACTGCCAAGTAGGCGGAGGCGAGAGCGCGCGTGAGAGCCATGGGGGCCTTTCTGTTCGTAGCTGCCCCCAATCCTACTCGCGCTCAGCTCAGTCGAGCGCCTCCACAGCGAGGGTCTGCGTCATGATGTGGGGGTGACCCGGCCACAGCGTGAGCGCCCTCTCGCGCACCGCCCCGGTTTCGACGCACACGAAGTGCTGCCACTCGCCCTCACCGACGTCGCTCATGCCCGCCGCCGCCTGCGACCAGGGATTCCACACGATCGTCGAGCCTGAGCCGTTCTTGTCGACGATGATGCGTCGATCGAGCTTGGGGTCGACGACCTGAACCTGCTGGGTCGTGGTGTAGACGCGGTCGGTGGGGCCGACGAAGGACACGTCCCCGACCTGGGTGGCGAAACGGCCTCGGACCTTGTCGAAGTAGCGGGCCCCGTCCAGGCCCTCGACCGTCACGTCCTTGACGTCGCCGACGGCCAGGTAGGTGTGCATCGCCGCCTCGATCGCGAAGGGGTGATCGTCCTCGTTCGTCAGGGTCAGGCTCATGTGGAGCTCGGAGCCGGCGCTCACGTCGAGGCGCGCGCAGAACGAATGGGGGTATAGGGCGGAGGTCTCGCCCGTGTGGTGCAGTTCGAAAGAGAACGAGGCCGGGGCGTCGTCGGCGGGCAGGGTCGAGGCCCGCAGCGCCCAGGTGGTGGTGCGAGCGAAACCGTGCGCGCCGGCGCCCGCTCCCGGGCGCGCGGGGGAATCCTCGGGGCCACCGAACCAGGGCAGGCACAGGGGCACGCCGCCGCGGATCGCGCGCGTGCCGTCCATGACGGCGCGGGATGAAAGCCACAGGACGTCCTCGTCGCCGGTCGGGCGCCACGACAGGAGGTGAGCGCCGAAGGGGGAGATCAGGGTCGAGGATGAGGGAACGGATGCGGAGAGTGTGGCTATGTCGCTCATGATTATCAGTTAAATGGAGGGGGAGATGGTCGGTCAAATAGACCGATCGGTTTGGTCAGAGGGGGCGGTGACGTGGTGGATGTCGCAGGGTGGCGTGCGCGTCGCCCTCCGTATGCGGATATTCTGGAGAGGTCTGTGCGTGGAATCGGTCAGTCGGCCGATCGTCAAGCGGGCTTCTGTGCCCCATCACACGCAATAATAGGTGTCCACATGTGAGGAGTCCACATATGTCCACGCGTCCCGACCTGCGAAACGTCGCGATCGTCGCACACGTCGATCATGGCAAGACCACGCTGGTTGACGCAATGCTCTGGCAATCCGGAGCGTTCTCTGAGCGCGACACGGTCGAAAAGACCGGCGAGCGCGTCATGGACTCCGGTGACCTCGAGCGCGAGAAGGGCATCACCATTCTCGCCAAGAACACCGCCGTCCACTATCGCGGCCCCGCCGCCCAGGCCCTGGGCCTTCAGGACGGCGTCACCATCAACGTGATCGACACCCCCGGCCACGCCGACTTCGGCGGCGAGGTCGAGCGAGGCCTGTCGATGGTCGACGGCGTCGTCCTCATGGTCGACGCCTCCGAAGGCCCCCTGCCGCAGACCCGCTTCGTCCTGCGCAAGGCCCTCCAGGCCCACCTGCCCGTCATCGTCGTCGTCAACAAGGTCGACCGCCCCGACTCGCGTATCGACGAGGTCGTCTCCGAGACCACCGACCTGCTCCTGTCGCTGGGCGAGGACCTCATGAACGAGGGCATCGACATCGACGTGGACTCCCTCATGGACGTCCCCGTCGTCTACGCCTCCGCCAAGGCCGGCAAGTGCTCCCTGGACAACCCCGGCGACGGCCAGCTGCCCACCGAGGACCTCGAGCCCCTGTTCGAGACCATCCTGAACCGCATCCCCGGCCCCAGCTTCGACGAAGACATGCCCCTGCAGGCGCACGTCACCAACCTGGACGCCTCCCCGTTCCTAGGCCGCCTCGCCCTGCTGCGCATCCACAACGGCACCCTGAAGAAGGGCGCCGACGTGGGCCTGGCGCGCCACGACGGCACCATCCAGCGCGTGCACATCTCCGAGCTGCTGGCCACCGAAGGCCTCGAGCGCGTCTCGACCGACTCCGCCGCCCCCGGTGACATCGTCGCCGTCGCCGGCATCGAAGACATCATGATCGGCGAGTCCCTCGTCGACCTCGAGGACCCGCGCCCGCTGCCCCTCATCACGGTCGATGATCCCGCTATCTCCATGACGATCGGCATCAACACCTCGCCCATGGCCGGCCGTGTCAAGGGTGCCAAGGTCACGGCCCGCCAGGTCAAGGACCGCCTCGACCGCGAGCTCATCGGCAACGTGTCCCTGAAGGTCCTGCCCACCGAGCGTCCCGACGCCTGGGAGGTCCAGGGCCGAGGCGAGCTCGCCCTGGCGATCCTCGTGGAGCAGATGCGCCGCGAGGGCTTCGAGCTCACGGTCGGCAAGCCCCAGGTCGTCACCAAGGAGATCGACGGGGTCCTCAGCGAGCCCATGGAACGCATGACGATCGACATCCCCGAGGAGTACCTCGGCGCCGTCACGCAGCTGATGGCCGCCCGCAAGGGCCGCATGGAGACCATGGCGAACCACGGGTCGGGCTGGATCCGCCTCGAGTTCGTGGTCCCCGCCCGAGGCCTCATCGGCTTCCGCACGCGCTTCCTGACCGAAACGCGCGGCACCGGCATCGCCTCGTCCATCGCGGACGGTTACGCGCCCTGGCAGGGCACCATCGAGCAGCGCCTCACCGGTTCCCTCGTCGCCGACCGCGCCGGCCAGGCCACCCCGTATGCGATGACGAACCTGCAAGAGCGCGGCTCCTTCATCGTCGAGCCCTCCTCCGAGGTCTACGAAGGCCAGGTCGTGGGCGAAAACCCGCGCGGCGAAGACATGGACGTGAACATCTGCCGCGAGAAGAAGCAGACGAACACGCGCAGCGCCACCGCCGACGTGTACGAGTCCCTGACCCCCTCGCGCAAGCTGACCCTCGAGGAATCCCTCGAGTTCGCGGCCAACGACGAGTGCGTCGAGGTCACGCCCGAGGCCGTGCGCGTGCGCAAGGTCGTCCTGGACGCCCAGGAGCGCTTCAAGATCGCCGCACGCGAGCGCCGCGCCAACCGCTGACACCCGAGGCCGACCCCCGCCGCCCGCTACAGGGTCGGCGGGGGAGGCACGACCTTGCCCGTCACCATCGTGGCGGCCTCCACCCGGACCGGCCCCCGCCTCGTCGCGACCGTGACATGCGTGGGAGCCACCTCCAGGGCCTCGCCGAGCGCGTCGTGCAGCCCGTCCGCCAGGCGATAGCGGATCACGATTCTCTGACCGACCTCGAAGCGCATCCACGGCAGGGGAGGAATTGCGCGAGGGGGACGTGCGGAAATTTGCTCGCGTGCCTCCTCCGCCTCGCTCCGCTTCTTTGGCGGCATCAAGCGGTTTTCTGTGGGACCGGAGGCGGAGCGTGACTCTGGGCTACTCATACGTGAATAATAGAAGCTAACGAGTCTTTAGAACTGACCAGGAGGAACGTCTCATGACCTACGTCATCGCGCAGCCCTGCGTGGACGTCAAGGATCGCGCGTGCGTGGACGAGTGCCCCGTCGACTGCATCTACGAGGGCGCCCGCTCGCTCTACATCCACCCCGAGGAGTGCGTGGACTGCGGCGCATGCGAGCCCGTGTGCCCCACCGAGGCCATCTTCTACGAGGACGACCTGCCCGAGGAGTGGTCGGACTACCTGCGCGCCAACGCCGACTTCTTCAACGAGCTGGGCAGCCCCGGCGGCGCCCAGAAGACCGGCGTCCAGGACTTCGACGATCCGATGATCACCGCGCTGCCGCCTCAGAATGAGGAATGGAAGGCCGAAAACCTCTGACAGTCGATAGGGTAGGGGCATGACAAC
>CATWCG010000158.1:0-4945 GCA_958349165.1 uncultured Actinomyces sp.
ACGAATCCGACGCTGCGCGCGCTCGTGGCGATCGCGCTGTTTACGTACACGGCGCAGAACATGCTCAACGTGTCGATCGCTCCCCTCTCGCGCGCCCTGGACCTGCCCGAGTGGATCGTGGGTGCGGCGGTGTCCCTGGCGGCTGCCGCGGTGACGGCGCTCAGCCAGTTCTGGGGGCGCCGCTCGATCGCCTGGGGTCGCAGGCGCGTCATTCTGCTGGCGCTGATCCTGGCGCTGACGGCGGGCACGCTCTTTTCGGCAGCGGTGTGGGCGCGCGCAGCCGGTTACATCGGCGCGTTTGCCGCGGCGGGGGCCATCATGGCGGCGCGCGGCCCCTTCTTCGGCGCGGCCGTCGCGGCGATCCCGCCGACCGGGCAGGCCCTGGTCGCCGAGGTCACCCCGGACGAGGCCTCGCGCGTGCGCGGCACATCAGCGTTCTCCGGAGCGATCAACCTGTCCGTCATGGTGGGTTCCTTCGTCTCGTCGGCGCTGGGCGCGTGGTGGATTTTCGGGCCCGTGCACGCGACCCCGATCTTCGTCCTCGTCGCGCTGGGAATCGCCCTCATCTGGCTGCCCCGCGACGGAGCATCCACCCGCGCAGGGAGGCGCCTACCCCGCCTGACCGGTGAGGACAGCGACCCCGGCGAGGCGGCCCCGGCCTCGTCGATTGAGGGAGCGGGGGACGGCGCGAGCGCCGCGACCACGGACGGGGAGCTGCCCCCGCGCGTGCTATGGACCGACCGGCGCATCGCGCCGTGGATCGCCTCGGTGTTCGGCATCTACTTCGCGAACGGCGTCGTTCAGATCACGATGGGGTTTCTCGTGCAGGACCGCGGCGGGCTCGAGCCCGCGCCCGCCGTCTCGATCACGGCCCTCATGCTGCTGGCCAACGCGGCGGGCGCCATGCTCATGCAGCTGATCGTCGTCCCCCGCATGGGGTGGGGGCCTCGCGCCCTGCTGCGCGCGGGCATGACGCTCGCCCTCATTGCCCTCACGTGCCTGACCCTCGCGCCGACGCTGTGGGCGGTCGCGGCCTCGACCTTCGCGATGGGCGTCGCCTCGGGCATGGCCTCCCCCGGCTACTCCGCCGGCGCGTCCCTGGCGGTGAGCGCGCGCGAGCAGGGCGGCATCGCCGGCGTCATCAACGCGACCGGCGCGATCACCTGGATTGTCGCCCCCGTGAGCGCCACCGCCCTGTACGGTTGGGTGCCCCTGTCGCCGTTCCTGGTGGCACTGTGCCTGGTCGGCTTGTCCTGCTCGTGCTCCTGGTGGCTGCTGCGCAGGCTGGACATCGCGTCCCGTGCGCGAGACTAGGACGAGTGCCCCACGCCTCACAGCGCGCTCGGCGCTATCCTAGGAGGGTACGTAAGCCCTACGCGAAGGAGCCACCTGTGGCACAAGAAACCCGCACCGAAACCGACTCGATGGGAGCCGTTGAGGTCCCCGCGAACCGCTACTGGGGCGCTCAGACCGAGCGTTCGCTGCACAACTTCGACATTGGACGCAACACCTTCGTGTGGGGCCGCCCCATGGTGCGCGCCCTCGGCATCCTCAAGAAGTCCGCGGCCCTGGCCAACGCCGAGCTGGGCGAGCTGCCCGCCGACATCGCGAACTACATCGCGCAGGCCGGCGACGAGGTCATCTCCGGCAAGCTCGACGACAACTTCCCGCTGGTCGTCTTCCAGACCGGCTCGGGCACGCAGTCGAACATGAACGCTAACGAGGTCATTTCCAACCGCGCGATCGAGCTCGCGGGCGGCACCATGGGCACCAAGTCGCCCGTGCACCCCAACGACCACGTGAACCGCGGCCAGTCCTCGAACGACACCTTCCCCACCGCCATGCACATCGCGGTCGTCTCCGAGCTGCACGACATGTACCCGCGTGTGCGCCAGCTGCGCGACACCCTGGACAAGAAGGCCAAGGAGTTCGACGACGTCATCATGGTGGGCCGCACCCACCTGCAGGACGCGACCCCGATCCGCCTGGGCCAGGTCATCTCCGGCTGGGTCGCTCAGATCGACTTCGCCCTCGACGGCATCGAGTACGCGGACACGCGTGCGCGCGAGCTGGCCATCGGTGGCACCGCCGTGGGCACCGGCCTGAACGCTCACCCGAAGTTCGGCGAGCTCACCGCGAAGAAGATCTCCGAGGAGACGGGCATCGAGTTCAAGCAGGCCGACAACCTGTTCGCCGCCCTGGGCGCGCACGACGCGCTGGTGCTGGTCTCGGGCGCGCTGCGCGTCCTGGCCGACGCCCTCATGAAGATCGCGAACGACGTGCGCTGGTACGCCTCCGGCCCGCGTAACGGCATCGGCGAGCTGATCATCCCCGAGAACGAGCCGGGCTCGTCCATCATGCCGGGCAAGGTCAACCCGACCCAGTGCGAGGCCATGACGATGGTCGCCACCCAGGTCTTCGGCAACGACGCGACGGTCGGCTTCGCCGGCTCGCAGGGCAACTTCCAGCTCAACGTCTTCAAGCCCGTCATGGCGTGGAACGTCCTGGAGTCCATCCGCCTGCTGGGCGACGCCTGCGTGTCCTTCGATACGCACTGCGCGTATGGCATCGAGCCGAACTACGAGAAGATCAAGCACAACCTGGACATCAACCTCATGCAGGTGACGGCCCTGAACCGCCACATCGGCTACGACAAGGCGTCGAAGATCGCTAAGAACGCGCATCACAAGGGCCTGTCGCTGCGCGAGTCCGCCCTCGAGCTGGGTTTCCTGACCGCCGACGAGTTCGACGCGTGGGTGGTTCCCGCCGACATGACGCACCCCAGCGCCGCCGACGAGTGATCCGCACGTCGCGCTAGCGGCAAACACTTCGGCCCCGGTCTCGCATGAGGCCGGGGCCGCTTGCGCATACAGGTATCCGTGCGGCGGGTGGAGGCGCACTTTATGCATGAGGTCAGCATGTCCCGGCATGACGCCAGGCTTCCTGACGATATTTCCCGCTCTCTCCCCAATTTCGCATGCAATTCCCTCTCACCTCTTTCAACTTTTGAAATCGGATCGTTGGAATCATGCGGTTTTCTCACCATCACGAGAATCGAGGCACGGGGAATTGCATGCGAAATTTCGGAGGGCGGGGGCATGGGGCCGGAGCAGAGCAAAAGCGGTAGGGAATAAACTCCCAGACCGCACAGTTACGTGTCATGTAAACAATCGGAGGCGACCATGACACACGCGCTCACCACCTACCACGAGGCCGTCCACGCAGCCCTGCACCTGCTAGCCGACGACATGGGCTACGAGATTCCCCCTTCGGACACGTCGCAGGAGCGCGCCTATCTGCGCGCCCTCATGAACCTGCGCGATCCCGCTCCCCTGCCCGATGGCTACCCGGAGGCCGAGGCGATTGTCCTCGACAACGAGCGTGAGCGAAAAGGAACCGTGACCTGGGAGAATGCCACGGCCTCACCGGTTCATCCGAGAATGGTACTGTGGCGCGGCGACATTACCCGCCTGCAGGTCGACGCAATCGTCAACGCGGCAAACTCAGCACTGCTCGGATGCCGGGCGCCGGGGCACACCTGTATCGACAACGCGATCCACAGCGCAGCCGGGCTCGAACTGCGGCAGGCATGCGCCGAGGTCATGGCTGAGCGCGCACGCGGCGACGGCCCCTCGGGATTCCCGACGGGCGAGGCCGTCCTCACCCCCGGCTTCCACCTGCCCTCGCGCTTCGTCATCCACACGGTCGGCCCCATCGTGAGCGGAGAGCTCACTGACGAGCACCGGGAGGCCCTGGCTCGCTCGTACCGGCGATGCCTGGAGGAGGCGGCAGCACATGGGCTCAACACGGTGGCGTTCTGCTGCATTTCCACGGGTGTCTTCGGCTTCCCGCAGGAGGAGGCAGCCCGTATCGCGGTGTCAACCGTCGCCGATTTCCTTGACTCTGGCACCCCGGGCGCGTCCGAGCTGCGCGTCATTGTCGACGTCTTCGGTGACCACGACGAGGCCCTGTACCGCGCCCTTCTTGGGCTCTGAACCATCAACGACGGAGGAGACACCATGAGCCGACCCACCACCCTGCGCGAGGCCATCGACAGCGCTGACGCGATCCTCATCGGTGCGGGCGCTGGCCTGTCCGCCGCCGACGGCGACAATCACTCGGGCCCGGTTTTCGATGAACGTTTCGCGGATTTTCGCGCCGAGCGCCGCATCACGGACGCCTACTCGGGCGGTTTCTATCCCTTCCCCACGTCGGGGGAACGCTGGGCATTTTGGAGCCGCATGATTTCCCTGCTGCGCTACGAGGCAGCCCCGGGGCAGGTGTACGCGGACCTGCTGGGCCTCGTGCGCGGTCGCGACTGCTTCGTCATCACTACGAACGTCGATCACCGTTTCCAACATTCCGGCTTCGACAAGGAGCGCCTGTTCTACACGCAGGGCGATTACGGGCTGCTGCAATGTTCGGCGCCCTGCCACGACGCGACGTACGACAACGAGTCGTGGGTGCGTGAAGCGGTGGCCAGTCAGGAGGGCATGCGTATCCCGTCGGAGCTGGTCCCCCGCTGC
The DNA here is from genome assembly GCA_958349165.1 of uncultured Actinomyces sp. Taxonomy (GTDB): domain Bacteria; phylum Actinomycetota; class Actinomycetes; order Actinomycetales; family Actinomycetaceae; genus Pauljensenia. The sequence goes on from CATWCG010000158.1 coordinate 4,527, forward strand.
CCGAGGTGCGGGGAGGAGATGACGACGAACCTGCGCGTTGACAACCGTTACGATCAGGATGATGGATGGATGGCGGCTGCCGGTCATTATCAGGACTTCTTGGAGCGCACGTCGAGCGGCCGCGTGCTTCACCTTGAGTTGGGCGTCGGGATGAACACGCCGAGCATCATCAAGTTTCCGTTCTGGCGCCGCGTCCACGATAATCCGGAGGCGACGTACGCGTGCGTTGCGCTGGATGCGGCGGCTCCCGCAGAGATCACGGATCGCTCCCTCGTCATTCGCGGCGACATCGCCGAGGCCCTGGCGAGCGCGCGCGAATAACGAGCCGGTCCTCGTCCCTACCTCTGGGCGCGCGCCTTCTTGCGCATCTTCAGGATCGTCGAGGCGATGATGGAGAGCAGGAAGATGTTGAAGAGGAT
>CATWCG010000159.1:0-4927 GCA_958349165.1 uncultured Actinomyces sp.
ACTCGTAGATGTTGGGGCACCCCGCCTCGGCGCATACCGTGTGCAGGCCCTTCGCATGCGAGAGCGAGCGTATGTCCTGGTAGTTCTCGCCGGCCTTCGCGGTCGTGCGAATCCAATCGGGCTTCTTCTCGATCGGCGTCTGCGAGTTTCGCACCTCGATGCGCAGCAGCTTGCGGCCCTCGGGATCGGGCAGTGTACTCATAGCGATGACCTCGTCGTGTAGGAAACAGTAGCGGGCGGGGTTGCCAGACAGGGAGCGATGCGCTCCACCATGCGTGGGATGAGCTGGGTCGCGGCCTCGGCGACGGTCGTGCGGATGCCCTCCCAGGACAGGGATGTCACGTCCGCGTCGGTCAGGCCGCAGGGGATGATCCCCTCGAAGGCATGGGCCGGGTCGATGTCCACGTTCAGGGCGACGCCGTGCAGGGTCGCGCCGCGCGCGACCTTCAGACCGATCGCGCAGATCTTGCGGTCGCGGCGTCCCTCCTCGGTGAGCCACACTCCCGCGCGTCCTTCGATGCGGTGGACGGGCAGGCCCCAGGCCTCACGCACCGTGTCGATGACCGAGGCCTCGACCGCGCGGATCCACTGGACGAGATCGACCGGTTCCTTCAGGCGCACGACGGGGTAGACGACGAGCTGACCCGGCCCGTGCCAGGTCGCCGACCCCGCGCGATCCGTGCGGATCACGGGAATGGTCGTCGAGGGGATGTCCTGGGGCTTCGTGTGGCGCCCGGCCGTCCATGTGGGCGTGAACTGGGAAACGATCAGCGTGTCCTCGCCGCCTGCGAGGACCTCCTCGTGCAAGGAACGCTGGAGCGCATCAACCTGCGAATAATCGACCAACCCTTGGTCGAGGAGACTCAAAATCTGCACGGATGTGATCATAGTCGCGGGCAGGGTCCCTTGCTTGTTGGGGGTCCGGTATGCTTGTCGCATGCGATTGTCCTCTCATTCTTCCGAACCCGACGCCCCCGACTCGGCCCGGGCCTCGTGGCGCGTCCGCGACCTCATGTCCCTCATGGAGTCCTGGTACCCGCAGGCCACCGCGCAGCCCTGGGACCGCGTCGGACTCATCGTCGGCGACCCCGACGCCCCGGTGCGCTCACTCCTCCTCGCCCTTGACCCCACCGCCGCCATCGCCGAGCAGGCCGTCGCCGGGCCGACCGGGGACGGGCAGCCCTACGACATGGTGATCACGCACCACCCGCTGCTTCTTCGCGGCGCCTCCTTCCTGCCGGTCACCGACCCCAAGGGCGCGGTCGTCACGCGGCTGATCCGTGCCGGCGTCTCCCTCTTCAACGCGCACACAAACGCCGACGTCGCCTGCGAGGGCGTCGCGACGGCGCTGGCGGACCTCATCGGGCTGCGCGACACCGTGCCGCTCGAACCCTGCGGCGTTGACGCCGAGGGACACCCGATCGGCCTGGGCCGCGTCGGGACCGTCGAACCCACGACGCTCGGTGCCTTCGCCGACCGCGTCGCCGCCGCCCTCCCCGCCGGTCCCACCGGCCTGCTCGTCGGAGGGGACGAGGCCATGGCAGTGCGTCGGGTCGCCGTCCTGGGTGGCGCGGGGGACAGCGCACTGGACGCAGCGCGCGCCGCCGGCGTCGACGTGTACCTAACCGCCGACCTGCGCCACCACCCGGCCTCCGAGCACCTCGAGGGCGGTTCCCCCGCGCTGCTGTGCGGCTCCCACTGGGCCACAGAGTCGCCGTGGCTACCCGTGCTCGCCCGGCGCATCGAAGCGGCGGCAGCGGCCGCCGATGTGGAACTTCGCGTCGAAGTCTCTACGATTGTCACCGAGCCATGGACCAGCCACCGAGTCACCCAGGGAGAACTAGCGTGAAAGCGACGCACACCGACCAGCTCGAGCTTCTCGAGCTTCAGAAGCTTGACCAGAAGGAATCGGCGCTGCGCCACAAGCGCGACTCTCACCCCGCCCACGCCACCGTGCGCGAGTTCGCGGGCCGCGTCGCAGACCTGCAGCGCGCCGCGATCAGCCAGAACGCCGTCATCGCCGACGTGAGCCGCGAGATCGCCCGCATCGAAGACGAGATCGGCAAGGTGAGCGAGCGCCGCAAGCGCCAGCAGGGGCGCATCGATAACAACCAGGTGCCCCTGCGCGACATTTCCGCCATGGAGCACGAGATCGCGCAGATGGACCGGCGCCTGTCCAAGCTCGAAGACGACCAGGTCGAGGCCGAAGAACGCGTCGAAGCCGCGCGTGCCGCGCAGGACAAGATGAAGGCCGAAGCCCAGGCGATCGCCGCCGACATCGAGCACCTCAAGGCCGAGTTCGAGGCCGACGTCGCCGAGTCCGACGAGGAACTGCGCCGCGTCATCGCCGCCCGTCGCGCTCTGGCCGATCGCCTCCCGCACTCCCTCCTCGAGGAATACGAGGACGCGCGCCGCCGCAACGGCGCCCTGGCCGTCATCGAGGTGCGCGACGGCTACGGCATCGGCGTGGCCGCCGACCTGAGCCCGATGGAGCTCGAGCGCATCCGCCTGACCCCCGACGACGAGCTGTACCTGACCGAGGACACCTCCCAGATTGTCGTGCGCACGGCGGCGAACACGCCCCGCTGAGGCTCAGGCCCGAACCGCGTAGACGTCCGCCAGGTAGAAGCCCTGCCTGCTCGCCGTGACCGTCACCCTCACCCGGGTGGCGGTCACGGGCTTGTCCAGGGTGATGATGCGGCGGTAGCCCACGCACTGGACGCGAGCGATCTCCCGCTCGTCGCCACCCTCCACACACGAGGCCACCACGGCCTCGTCGATACGCTGCCCGCGGGCGATGTCCTCCTCCAGGACGAGGGCTCCGACCGATTGCGGCGCATCAAAACGCAGTGTCACCGTGTTCGACGAATCCTCGCGGACCGCGTCGATGCGGCGCGCACGGAAGTCGGCGATCTTCTCGCCGAGTTGCGCCAGGACCCGCACGTCGGCGTCGGCCAGGCGGCCGTGGCGGTTGGGAGGGACGTTCAGCAGGAACGTCGCGTTACCGCCCACCGACCCCTTCCAAATGGAGAACAGCTCCTCGGCGCTGCGCACCTGGGAGTCTTCGACGTCGTGGTGGAACCAGCCCTTGCGCGTCGAGGTGTTGACCTCGGCGGGGTACCACGCCAGGGGGCCGGAGTAACCTGCCAGGGCCTCGCGCGAGCCCAAGTCCTCGTCGCCGGAGGCCACCTGACGGGAAAACTCGCCGTCGTCGGCCTTCTGGGACTTCTCCGCGGTGCGCTCCGCCTCGCGCAGGGACGCGGGCACGACGCTCCACTCGTTGGTCCGAACGGAACCCGCCTCGTTGCCGCACCAGCGCACGTCGGGGCCGCACACCGAGATGACGGCCTCGGGGGCCAGCGCACGCACGGTGTCGTAGATGCGCTGCCAGTCGTAGGTCTGAACCTTACCGTTGGGGCCCTCACCGCACGCGCCATCCAGCCACACGGAAAACACGGGGCCGTAATGGGTGAGCAGCTCGATGAGCTGATTGATGTAGAAGTCGTTGTAGGCCTCGCCCTGCCCATACGTCGGCTCCGTCATGTCCCAGGGGGACAGGTACACGCCGAACTTCAGGCCGTGGCGCGCGGCCGCATCCGAGACCTCGCGCACCAGGTCGCCTGTGCCGCCCTTCCAGGGGGAAGAGGCCACAGAGTGATCCGTGTACGCCGACGGCCACAGGCAGAACCCGTCGTGGTGCTTGCATGTCAGGATCACGCCGGTCATACCGGCGCTGACGAGAGCGCGCATCCACTGCTCCACGTCCACGTCAGCGGGGTTGAAGAGGGCCGGATCCTCATGGCCCTCGCCCCATTCACGATCCGTCATCGTGTTCATCCCGAAGTGGATGAACGCGTACATCTCCATCTTCTGCCACTGGAGCTGACGGTGAGTGGGCCGAATATTGGCCAGGTAGTCCTCGTTGATCATCGTGACGTTGTCTCCGCTTCGTGGCCGCGCCGGGCCAAGCCTGCGCCCTGCAGGTTCCCGACAAAGGATAGCCCAGCGGTTAATTGGTCACCAGCGTGAGCGCGCGCGTCGCGCCGCCGCGTTTCGTGCCCCTCTCGGGGCCGAACTCGACGTCGATGACGCGATGCTCGGCCCCGCGCGCGTCCGTCAGCGTCACTGAGCGCGCCGCCTCCGCCGCAGCCCGTTCGCACTCGCGCGTCTCGGTGGCGGCGGCGCCCCCCGACGCCAGGAGCGTGCCCGTGACGGCGCCCCTCCAGCGCTTGGCGTCGTGGGAAATGACGGAGCGCGCGCCGCCCGCCTCGCGCACGACGCGCAGCTCCCACACGCGCGCCCACGGCGCCTTGCAGGCCGCCCGGTAGGGGCCCGAGCGCGCGTCGATAACGATGCACTCCGACGCCTCCGGGCGCAGGGCCGCTTCCAGGCGCGGCGCCCACCAAGTCGACAGGACGCCGAAGCCGGGCAAGGACACGCCCATGGCCAGGCGGTGGTCGGGGACGAGGTCAGCGGGGGAGAGGACCCCGAAGAGGCCCGAGAAAATCGACACGCGAGACGCGTCCTCGTGCTCCCACGCGCCCGGGGCGATCGCCTCGATCGCCTCAAAGAGCACGCCCGTGAACAGCGACGAGGCCGGGGCGCAGGGGGCGGAGTCGAGGACCTCGTTGACGGACAGGTCGATGCGCGTGCCAACCTTGAGGGTGGCCGCCGCGTCCGGCCCGGACCCAAGCGCCACGAGCGCGTCCGCGACCCGGCGACGATCCGCGGTCAGTTCGGGGCGGGAGAGGGCATCCAGGGACAGACGAGGCCCGGACGCGGGCGCGTTCTTCCCCTCCGACGGGGGCAACCAGATCAGCATGTCTTCACCCTATCGCGCTGAGAGCGCCAGGCGCGCTAGAATCGGTCGGTGGATCTGCCGGCCGGGCGGCCGCGCGCGGAAACGCTCGAGGAACGTCCGGGCTCC
>CATWCG010000160.1:0-4917 GCA_958349165.1 uncultured Actinomyces sp.
CGCTCACGGGTGGGTTCGTCGTTGCCGCGCACCTGCTCGACCAGGCGCGCGTCGTCGGAGATGAGCGTGATCTCTTAATTCCGGCCGAAGGAGCGCACGTCCATGTTGGACGAGCCAATCGCGCACAGGCTGCCGTCGACGATCACATACTTGGAGTGCAGCATGGTCGGCTTGCGGTACAGGTGGATGCGCACACCCGTCTTGAGGAGTGCCCCGTAGTAGGAGCGCTGTGCGTGGCCGACCAGGAACTGGTCGAATTGCTCGGAAAGAAAGAGCTCGACCTCGACGCCGGATAGGGCGGCGTTCGTCAGCGCGGTCATGAGGGCCTCATCGGGGATGAAGTACGGACTCGCGATGGACACGTGCGTGCGTGCCGATGACACCATGTGCACGAAAGCGCGCAGGTTGGGTTCGCCGCGGAACGCGGGCCCCGACGGGATGATCTGCATCGACGAGGCCAGGGTGTCCTCGCGCTCGTCCTCCTCGCGCGCGGTGGGCGGGGTGAGGTCGGCGGGGGTCAGGACTTCCTTGCAGGCGTAGTACCAGTCGAGAGCGAAGACGGCCTCGATCTGGGTGACGATCCGGCCGGTGAGGCTCACACTGGTGTCGTCGTAGGTGATGCCGGCTTTCTGGAAGGAGGGCGTGTCGTAGTCGGGGGCCACCAGGTTGTGGGAGCCGATGTAGGCCTCGCGCCCGTCGACGACCAGGATCTTGCGGTGGTTGCGCAGGTCGGGGCGGCGGATGTGCCCGCGCAGGGGCGCGAAGGGCAGCATCTTGTGCCAGAGGATCCCCATGTCGTCGAGGCGACGCCGAAAGGCTTTGTGACCGGGGATCGTGCGCAGCCCGTGGTGGTCGACGAGGAGGCGGACGGTGACGCCGCGGGCCTTCGCGCGTTCGAGGGCCTCGTAGAAGGGGGCGGTGTACTCGTCCCACGACGTCTGGAAGTAGAGCGCGTTGACGTGGTGGGTCGCCCGGTCGATGCTGGCGGCCATCTGCCGGAAGGTCTCGGCCGTGTCGTTGTGGAGCGCGACGACGCGCCCGCTGGAGGCGGGGAATCCAGTGAGGGTGCCGGTCAGACGCATGAGCGCGGCCGCGTCGTCGTTGGTGCCACCGGGCGCGTCGTAGGTGGTCGGCTCGGGCCTGGCGGAGCCTGCGAGGATGGCGTCGACGAGGGCGCTGGCCTCGGGGTCACGGTCGAGGCGGCGCCCCATGGCCCACCAGGATCCGAAGATGATGTAGAGGGGGACGCCGAGGAGGGGCCACAGGAAGATGAGGAGCAGCCACGCGGTGGAGGTGGAGGCTCGGCGGCGTTTCGGGACGACGCCAAGCGCCACGATACGGATGGCGAAATCGACGGCCCCGAACAGGAGCCACGCCCACATCGGAGGTTCGGGGGGCGGCGTTAACATGTGCCTAGTCTATCGAGCGGCCCCGATCCTGCATGGCCCAGCGCTGCCAGTGTGGCGCGTAGGCCGCCCCGTCGCGCGCGAGCGCCCGCCTGCGCCGCTCGGCCTCGCCGGGGTCTGCGATCCACACCGACAGGTCGGCGTCGGCGTCCCAGGCGCCGCAGCCCTCGATGATCGTGGGGGCCAGGGGGACTTCGACGGCGAGACCGCTTGTGTTGGTCTCCCAGTCCCAGGTGACGTAGGACGAGGATCGACCTTCCCGCAGGTCGGCAGCGATTCGACGGGCGACCTCGGCGCCCTGGGCGAGGCCGTCCCAGCCCGGGTACCAGTCGTCGAGGTGGAGGACCTGCCAGCCGGGCAGGAGGCGCGCGAGGGCGGCGGCCAGCGTGGACTTGCCGGAGCCGGAGTAGCCGTCGATGGTGACGACGGGGACGGCGAGCGGCGCGCGATCGTCGGGTGCACCGACGCCATCCGCGCGCCTGTCGATCGACGAGGCCGGGGTCCCCTCCCCCGCGAGCGAGCGCAGGCGCGGGGCGAGGTCGCGGGCCGCCTCGTCGGGGGCGAGGGACACGGGCACGGTGACCCTCGCTCCCCCGCCCGGCGCCGCTGCGAGGGGCGCTGCGTCGTGTCCGCGGGGGTGGGACGTGTTCGGGCCGTTCATGAAGTTCCTTTAGTCCATGGAGGAACCGACGGGCACGTAGGGAGTGCCGTCCCACGTGCGCTCGCTGACCGCGATGACGGCCACCGGGCACGTGCCGGCCTCTCCGCGGTCAACACGCGGTTGCGCTTGGTCCAGGCTCGTCACGGTCGTCGTGGTCAGGTCGAGTGGCAGGGCCAATTCCTGCTGGCGATCGTCCCTCTTCTTTTTGGGACAGCGCGTTGCGGCGTAGACCTCGTCCACGCAGGCATCGCGATAGTCCGCCCATAAGTCGCACGCAAGATCAAGAAGTGATGGGCGGTCTTTCGTGATGATGACTGCCCCGTCGATGAGGCCGTCCTCGTACCAGGCGCGGTAGGCAGCGAGGTCGCGGTCGAGATTCCCGTCTTTCGCATTCCATTCCACGTCGACCAAGACGCGGCCCTTGCGATTGTCCACCCAATAGGACGGGATCTCGGCGACGGGGAGGGTTTCAGAAGCGAGGCCTTTTCTGCGATAGTCGATGCGTCCCTCGCGGCGAACGACGTACTTGCATTCGGCCCATCCCCGCGCCCGCAATTCTCCATTGAGCCGATCGGCCATCGCAGAGTTATTTCCGCCCTGTTGGAGGAGAAGATTCGCCGAAAAGCTAAAGCCGTCCAATACCTCGATAATGTCCGTCCACTCGTCGCGGGCGACAGCGGCGAGGATACCGCACGCATTTCTCACTTCGACAAACGAATACCTGTCGCGGATGCTCGGGGGAACAATATCCGGGTTATCGTACGACGCTGTCTGGATCATTTCGTCATCGTAACACGGCCACCGGCGGCGTCTGTCGCATGGGCGACACCACGCAACACGCCTCAATTTAGATCTATATTTAGATCTACTTTGTATTACCATGGGGACATGACAGACGAGCCCTACGCCCCCCTGCCCACCATCGCGGGCGGATTTTCGACGGTCCTGTCCGACCCGCCGTGGAGATTCCAGAACCGGACGGGCAAGGTCGCACCCGAACACAAGCGCCTCGGCCGCTACGGCACGATGCCCCTCGACGCCATCAAGGACCTGCCCGTCGCCGACGTCGCAGCACCCAACGCACACCTGTACCTGTGGGTCCCTAACGCCCTCCTCCCGGAGGGCCTCGACGTCATGACCGCCTGGGGATTCCGCTACGTCTCCAACATCGTCTGGGCGAAACGACGCAAGGACGGCGGCCCCGACGGGCGCGGCGTCGGCTTCTACTTCCGAAACGTCACGGAGCTGCTCCTGTTCGGCGTGCGCGGCAGGATGCGCACGCTCGCCCCCGGGCGCCGCCAGGTCAACATGATCGAGACCCGCAAGCGCGAACACTCCCGAAAGCCCGACGAGCAATACGACCTGATCGAATCCTGCTCCCCCGGCCCCTACCTCGAGATGTTCGCCCGATACCCGCGACCCGGCTGGTCCGTCTGGGGAAACGAAGCAGACGAGAGCATCGAACCGCAGGGCCGCGTCTACAGCGGATACGCCGGCGGACAGATCGAGCGCCCGCTCACTGCCCTCCCGACGCTTCAGTCCCACCAGCGCCTCCCGCACGACTCCGAGCTCGCGGTCAGCGCGCAGCTGCGCCGCCAGTACGAAGAGGGCGCCTCGATCAGCGACCTCGCCGCACAGCACGGCTACTCGATCGCGCGGGTGCGCCGCTACCTCGCGCTCGCCGACACCCCGCTGAGGCAGCGCGGGGCACGCCCCCAGGCGGCGAGCACAGGCGACTAGGTCGCGGAGCGCCCATCGCCGCTCATCGGCCCACCAGCGCGAAAGTCCCGGCTATCACGCTGACCGTCAGGGCAATGGCGGGAACGGCGATGGCGACCGCCATGAGGGCCGCGTCGGCGGCGCGCAGGCGCGAGGGGCGCGCCCACGTTCGCCTACCAGCAGCGCCGAAGCCCCTCGCCTCCATGGTGGTCGCGAGCTTGCCGGAGCGACGCAGCGCGAAGACCAGCAGCGAGAAGGAGCCGCGCAGGAAGGAACGGATGCGCGACGCGTCGCCCACGCCTCGGGCGCGTCGGGCCCGCTCCAGGGCCTTCCAGTCGGCGGCCATCAACGAGGTCATGCGCGCGCCCGCGAGCGCGGCCAGGACCGGCCGGGCGGGCAGGTGCAGGATCTGCGCGAGGCCGTCGCCCATGTCGGTCGGGTCGATGCGGTCGAGCAGGGCGATCGCGGGGACGACGAGCGCGCACATGCGCAAGCCGATGCCCAGGGCCAGCCACATCGAGTGGTCGGAGATCGCCGCAGGCCCGAAAGACCAGTAGACGTGGCCGCCGGGTGAGGCGTAGAGCAGCATCGAGAGGGCGCCGAGCGGCGCGGCCACAAGCAGCGGCGTTGCCTTGAGGAAGAAGCTGCGCGCCGATACGCCCGACAGCGGCACGAGGGCCAGCTCGAGGGCGAGGGCCACACCCGCGCTGACGGGGTCGATGGTGATGAGCAGCGGCGTGGTCGCCACCAGGAGGGCGAGCACGCGGGCGACGGGGTTGGTGCGGGCCAGGAGGCCGCGCCGGGGCGCTCGGGCGGAGGCGGGCGCACACATCCGTGCGGCACCCGCAGTCGCCGCGCTGGCAGGCGCCTCGCCCGCAGGCGCGTCAGCACCCGTCGCATCGCCGATTATCGTCGCGTCGGCGCCGTCGCAAGATTCCGACCCGACACTCGTGCGGGACGCGCGATCCGAGTCGGCCTCGTCCCCCGGGGAGGCGAGCGCGGACTCCGCGGAATCCGTGGGCGCCCCGCCTCGGCTCCCAACCAACCCCAGGTCGACGACGCGCTGACCCATCGCCGCCACGAACGCGGGGTCGTGCGTGATCGACACCAGGGTGACGCCGCGCGCGAGGG
>CATWCG010000161.1:0-4907 GCA_958349165.1 uncultured Actinomyces sp.
GAGGGGCGAGGGGGCGGTTGAGCGGCTGGAAAATTGGCTCAGCGGTGAATTATTAGGAGGGTGTCAAGCTCTGTATAGTTCCACGATCGAATTTGTTGCCAGCCGTTAAAAATAACAATTTGGCTACTCGCGTAGTGATTAGACAAATAGATACCAGCTGGTCAAACCGCGATATCCTGCGGAAAGACGGCTTGACTGTTGTTCTGTAACGTAGCCCACTGCCAAAGTCGCGAAAATCGGGTTGCATTTTTCGGTAACCGCGTCGTACGCTGAGTGTCATCAAGGTTGTGGAAAAACCTCTCGGGATATCCCCCCGAGTACGACACAGCGAAGCAACAGTCTTCAAGGAGATCGATTAATGGCAACGAGTCGAGCGCGCGCAGGCCACGCGCGGACCAAGCGAGCAGGAGTCGCCTCCCGCGCCCTGGCCGCCCTGGCCGTCGTGGCAACCGCCACCGGTACGCTGGTCGTCTCCCAGGTCGCCACCCCCCAGGCCGCTCAGGCGGCCCAGGAGCCCGCCGCCGGCAAGATTGATGTTGGCGAGGTTTCCGCATGGATTAACGGTGGCTACACGAGTGAAACCGAGGGCGGTGCGCACCTGAATGACAGCATCAGGTACGGTGTTGTTACCGGAATGTCGCAGAATCGCCTGCTCACGGACAATAAGCCCGTTGGTGCGTGGCTGAGTGGTACAACCGCAAAGAATAAGGATGCGTGGGCGTACATTGCTCGAGGTGTACCGTGGAAGTGGGATGATCAGAAGGACAACACTGGTCCTGGTGACACGCAGGCATCCAAGGACTGGATGCAGCAGCACTATAACCAGTGGGCAGCTAGCGATAAGAATATCTGGGTAGATGGTCAGAGCGCCATCGGCTTCAAGCCGAACAAACCTGGTGAGGTCGAGCCGGGCCAGACCTTCCTGCTCGGCGCGATCCGCCACAACAACCTGCCCATCGGACAGGCTGCCGCTCCCGGTGGCCTCGGCCAGCCTTACCTTCAGGCCAACATCAACCTGGAATTTGCTGGACTCCCCGCGGGTCAGCAGAGAGAAGCTTTCCCCTTCGTCAACCACGAGACTTTCAACACCCTGGCCTCGACGATCATTTACCGCAAGGGCGGCGCCTACGTGAAGACACCGGGCGAGGCTGGTACGGGTACCTGTTCTACCAGTTTCGGTACTACTGGCTGGGACGTGAATCAGCTGATCGGTGGAAAGCGGGTCCGTGACCTGGTCCTCGATGGTACCTACGGTCGCCCCGGATACACGCCCTCCGGCGCCTTCATCGGTCCCGCCTATGAGCCGGACCCGGTCAACCCGGCCGATCGCTCGCAGGGTTACGTCAACAAGCCCGAATCCCGCTCCGGACGCATGTACTGCGTCAAGCACGTGGGTGAGGGCAACGGCGACTACGACCTGTACAGCCAGTACTACAACGGCGGTGCAGAGCAGCCTCACAACCAGCTCGTGAAGGAACAGGTCACGCCTCGCTATTGGCCGGACGCGAAGGGTAACGTCAACGAGAACCCCTACGTCTCCGACACCGTCAAGCTGGAGAAGACCGTCTCGGATCGTACCTTTACGAAGAACGGCCGCACCTATCGCTTGCAGCTGTGGGGCTTTGTCCCCGCGACGAACGCGACCAACTTCCTGACCCCGGATAACTTCAGGTCTATCCCGACGGCCAACTGCCCGGCGACGCCCCCGGCGGACGCCAAGCCCACGGACTACTTCGTGACGCAGGAGCTCTCGGTCAACTACGCCTGCCTTTACGGCGTCATCACCGAGGAGCGCTCCGTGCGCATCGTGAAGTCCGTCGAGGACCCGGCGGGTGCCAACCCGACGATCCCCGCCGCCAACTTCGCGGTGACCACCGGCGACACCTGGCGCGACAACACGAGCCGCACCCCGGAGACCACCGGCACGGTGACCGTCTCAAAGCCCACGGCTTCCTCCGCCCCGGCCAAGGCCTCGTACATCTCCGCAGCCGACCCGGCCGCGTCGCTGACCCCCACCGGCTTCGGTGCGGCGAACGCGAAGTACGACTCGACCTTCATCCCCTTCGAGGTCGGTAACTCCGACTTCACCATCACGGAGAAGGACATCTCGACCGGCGGCGAGGACAAGTGGAACCTCAAGGACATCCAATGCGTCAACGGCATCGGTGAAGACGTCGCCGTGACCCGCACCGAGCGCGGCGTCAGCTTCAAGAACGTCGGCGGCGCAGCGTCCGATGAGGCAGCCCCCATCACCTGTACGTTCGTGAACGAATACCAGGCTCCCAAGCTGCGCGTCCAGAAGTCCATCGAGGCGAACGGCGGCGCGAATGGTGCCACCAGCTTCACCGTGGACTACAAGATCGTCGCCACCAACGACGGCTCGCTGGCCGCCAACACCGGCAAGCTCACCGACAAGCCCGACTTCGCGAAGGGCCTCGAGATCCAGTCCGCGAAGATCGCCGAAACGCAGGCCGGCCTGGACTCCGCGTCCAACGCCACCGCCACGAACGGCGTCTACACGCTGACCGACGGCGTTGAGCTGGCCCCCGGTGCCACCAAGGAATACTGGATCCGCTTCGCGGTCACCCGTAACCCCGCGGCCGCCGGATACTCGGAAGCCGACCTGGCCTGCTCCACCCCGACGGGGACCGTCCCCGCCCCCGGCTACGGCCTCTTCAACGAGGTCCTGGCGCAGAGCGGTAAGGACTGGGACGGCACGGACAACAACAAGGCCTGTGGCCCGACTGTTCCCCACGACTTCGTGGTGGTGAAGGCCGGCACGCAGAACACCGGCTCCACCTTCGCGGACGCCTCGAACCAGTACATCGGTCCGAACAACGCGGCCATGTACCCCCTGTCGGGCGCCGAGTTCGCGATCTACAACGCCAACCCCAACACGGATGCGAACGCCACCGTGGTCAAGACCCTGACCCAGGGAACCGCGACCGACGGCTACTACTGGTCCGTCAACGACCTGAACCTCGACACCGCCTACTGGCTGGTCGAGACCAAGGCCCCCGCCGGACACTCCCTGCTGCCCCAGCCCCTCGAGTTCAAGCTAACCGCCTCCCGAGCCAGCGGCTCCGGCACGACCGTTGAGCTCGCGTCCGACCTGACGGACCAGTCCAAGTGGGCCACGAGCGCCGTCCAGGCGTTCTCCTCCGAGGCCACCGGCACCTCCGGCCCCCAGGGCTTCATGGTCGCCGGAACCCGCAAGGCCACCATCGTTGTCAAGGACACCGAGGTTGGCGAGCTGCCCAAGGCAGGCAGCACCGGAATCTACCCCTACATTGGCGTCGCAGCGGCGCTCATGTCCGGGGCGATGGTGATGACCGTGGTCACCACCAAGCGGCGCAAGGCACTCGCCTGAGCCACCCATGAGGTCCCGTGACCACGGTGACCCACCATCAAGAAAAACTCCCGAAATCACACACACAGGAGAAAGAAAACCCATGAGCACCACGAAGACCCGCCGCAGCCTGAGCCTGCTCGCAGCCTTCGCCGTCGCCGCCGGCGCGCTGGCCCTGCCCGCCGCCACCTCCGCGACCCAGGCTGCCCCCGCCTTCGGCCTCGCTGCCACCGTCACGCGCGCCCCGTCGCTGGTCGACCTTGACGCCAACAAGACCGGTTCGATCACGATCCACAAGCTGGTCAAGGACGACACCAACGGCACCGCCGAGGGCACCGGCCTCGAGGACAACACTGTGACCGGCACGCCCCTGGACGGAGCCGAGTTCACCGTCGAGCGCCTGACCAACGTCGACCTCACCACGCAGGCCGGCTGGGAGAAGCTCGCTGGCTACAACGGCAACGTTGATACCGCGAAGGCTGATGGCACCGACGCTGCCATCAAGAAGACCACCGCCGGCGGCGGCCTGGCCACCTTCGACAGCCTCCCCCTCGGCGCCTACGTCGTGACTGAGACGAAGACCCCCGCGGGCTACGTCGGCTCCAAGCCCTTCATCATCACGGTGCCCATGACGCACCCGACCGACCTCAACAAGTGGGTCTACGACGTCCACGCCTACCCGAAGAACTCCAAGGCTGGCGTCGACAAGACGGTCAAGGATGATACCACCCCGGCCATCGGCTCCGAGATCTCCTACACCATCAAGTCCGACGTGCCCGCCGCTGCGGCCCTCGACTACTACGACGTCGTCGACCAGTACGACAAGCGCGTCGAGCTGCCCGAGGCGAACGTCGCCCTGAAGCTCATCAACACCCCCACCGGTGACGTGACCCTCGTCAAGGACACCGACTACAAGCTGATCTCCGCCACCGGCACCGACGGCAAGACCATGTTCTGGACCGCCGAGTTCACCGCTGCGGGCCGCCAGAAGCTGCTCGACAACCGCAAGGACGACACCACCAAGGTCCAGATGGACCTCTCCGGCACCGTCAAGGACAAGGTTGAGTCCGACGGCCTGTTCAAGAACAAGGCCATCCTGCTCCCCAACGCCCCCTCCAACGGCTGGAAGCCCAACTCGGGTGAGGTTCCCCCGCCGGACTACCCGAACTCCGAGGTCGTCTCCAAGTTCGGCAAGGTGAAGATCACCAAGGTCTCCGCCAAGGACACCGCCGCCAAGCTCGCGGGCGCCCAGTTCGAGGTCTACAAGTGCACGCCTCAGTCCACCCCGACCGCGAACTTTGAGTCCGTCGATGCCACCCTGGATGAGAAGCTCTCGCCCGCCGGCACCGACACCTACGTGACCGACGCCAACGGTGAGGTCACCATCGATGGCCTGCGTAACAACGACTGGGCGAACAACGCCGCCGTCGCCAACCCCGGCTACTACTGCCTCGTTGAGACCAAGGCCCCCGAGGGCTTCGAGCTCCAGACCCGCCCGATCGCCTTCCAGGTCCTCACGTCCAACTCCACCGAAGACAACACCTACACCCTCAACACC
>CATWCG010000162.1:0-4903 GCA_958349165.1 uncultured Actinomyces sp.
AGGTGCTAGTCCTCATTTTACGAGGGTGGGGGTTCAAGTCCCCCTCCGCGCACGAGATGCCCCGGAGCCGGAAGGCTCCGGGGTTTTCCATATCACCGAACAGGAGACACCGTGCGCATAGATATGTGGCTCGACACGTGCGACCCGTGGAGCTACCTGGGGCTACGCCACCTTCGCTCCGCCATGGAAGCCTTCGACCACGGCGACGAGATCGAGGTCTATCTGCACGCCTACCTGCTCGACCCCGACCTGGACGCGCCCATCGACAAGCCGCGCGTCGTCGCCCTCGTCGAATCCGGGGCGGCGACCCTGGAGGAGGTGCGCGAGGCCGACGAACGCATGCGCTCCCTCGGAGCCCGCGAGGGCGTTCGATTCGACTTCGACTCCCTCATCATCGCCCCCACCTCACGCGCCCACCGCGTCATCGCTGCCGCCCACGACGCCGACATCGACACCGACACGGTCGCCGGCCCCGACTCCCTCCATCTCAAAGTCGCCGAGGCCATCATGCGCTCGCACTTCGAGATGGGCCTGGACATCTCCCACCCCGAGGTGCTCATCGGATGCGCGCAGGACATCGGCATGCCCGGGCAGCTGGCAGCCCTCGCCATCGAGGACGAGGAGTGGGCATCACGCGTCTACTCCGACTACCAGATGGCGATGCACATGGGCGTCACCTCCGTGCCCACCTACGTCTTGGATGCCCAGTTCCTCGTCGATGGGCATCAGACCGTCACCGCTTTTTCCAATATCCTGGCCACCGCCTGGGACAACGCACGAAAGGATCACGCATGAGCGAGAAGGACACCACGGCCTCGTCGGTGACGACAGGCGCCCCCAGCCCGATGGAGCTGGTCCTCCAATTCCACCGCACCTACTCCACGCCCATCCGCCCCTTCGACGATCCCACGCTCGACTACGAGCGCGTCGGCATGCGCATGAGCCTGATCGCTGAAGAGTTCGCCGAGCTCATGGGCGCGGTCTACGGACCGCGCGCACGCGCGATCATTGAGGCCGCCACCGCCGAGGCCGTCGCCGCCGACGACGGGACCCGCGACGTTATCGAGACCGCCGACGCGCTGGCCGACCTCGTGTACGTCATCTACGGCATGGCCATCGAGTCGGGCATGGACCTCGATTCGGTCCTGGCCGAGGTGCAGGCCTCGAACCTGTCCAAGCTCATGCCCGACGGCTCCGTCAAGCTGCGCGAAGACGGCAAGGTGCTCAAGGGCCCCAACTTCTTCCAACCCAATATCGCCCGCGGACTGGGGCTTGACACCAGCGCGACCGAGGCAGATGCGGACTAAAGTCCCTATCACGCGCGTTCGGGGGCGCGAGGTGACACAATAGACGCGGTCCATTCAAAAGGAGGAATGTCATGGCACGCGTCGCAGTCATCGGCGGAGGATACGGAGGCGTCACCGTCGCCAAGGGGCTCGACCCCCTCGCGGAGGTCATCCTCATCGAGCAGAAGGACCAGTTCGTCCATCACGCGGCCGCCCTTCGCGCCGCCGTTGACACCGTGTGGGAACACGCCATCTTCATGCCCTACACGAACCTCCTGAGCCGCGGCCAGGTCGTGCGCGGAACCGTCTCCGCCGTCGACGGCACCACTGTCCACGTCTTCGGGCACGACCCCATCGAAGCCGACTACGTCGTCTTTGCCACCGGCTCCACCTACCCCTTCCCGGCCAAGTACTCCTCCTACCGCTCCTCCGTTGCCAAGGCCCGACTGGAACAGCTCCACGAGAACCTCTCGCGCGCCCGTTCCGTCATGATCGTCGGCGGCGGCACCGTCGGCATCGAGCTGACAGGCGAGCTCGCGAGCGCGTTCCCCGGACTGGACATCACGATCGTCGAGTCCTCCGACCAAATCCTGGGCACCCCCGGATACACCGACGCGCTGCGCGACGAGATCAGCGAGCAGCTGGCCACCCTCGGCGTTCGCGTCGTCACCGGCTCCGAGCTGGCCTACCTGCCGCCGCAGAACGTCGGAGACCTGGCCCACTTCATGGTCGAGACCAAGAACGGCGACGTCATTGAGGCCGACCTGTGGTTCCAGTGCTACGGAGCGCGCGCCAACACCGGGTTCCTGATTGGCAGCGAGTACGAGTCCGTCATGCACCCCGACGGCACGCTCCGCGTCGAGCCGACCATGCAGGTGGCGGGCCATTCCACCGTCTACGCCGTCGGCGACCTGACCGACGTGCGCGAGTCCAAGCGCGCCGACGCCGCCCGCCAGCAGGCCCGCGTCGTCATCGCGAACATCACCGCGCAGATTGAGGGGGAGACCCCCGACGCCCACTACGTTCCCACCAAGGAATGGGTCATTCTGCCGCTGGGTCCGAACATGGGCGCCTCGCAGCTGCTGGATTCCGATGGGCAGACGCGCATCCTGGGCGCCGAGCAGACGGCAGAGATCAAGGGAACGGACCTCATGGTGTCTGTTATCCGTTCGCAGCTCAACCTGCCCTGAAAAAGTGCGCGTTCTCACGGTAGACTAAGTGCCATGACCCGAGATGCCCGCCGCGCGCTGACGCGCCTGCTCAACGCATTCGAGAACCACTTCGACATCGCACGCGATGGAGACGAGGCCGACGACGCCGCGCTCGAAGCCGCCGAGCTGGCGCTGCGCGACGCCTTCTTCACCTACGACGACATTCTCTTCACCCAGCTGGGCGTCGAGCTCCCCTTCGACATCCTCGACGATAGCGACGACGAGGACGAAGACGACGAGGAGGACGACTACGACGATGAGGAAGAGGACGAGGAGGACGACGACTTCATTGAAGTCGACGACTGATCTGCGCCTCTCAGTCCATTCGTGACGTGAAGGGTCCGAACCTGATGGTTCGGACCCTTCACGGGTCTTCGCGCTCTACTACTCTACTGGTACTCTACTGGGCGACCTCAGCCAGGACCTGGCGGATCGGATCGGGCAGCGGCTCCGTGTACTCCAAGAGTGTGTCAAGCTGGCGCACGGTGCGTGGGCCAACGAGGGCGGAGCTGACACCCGGGTAGTCACGCACCCACGCCAGCGCCACGTCCGCAGTCGAGCGGTCCAAGCCGGAGGCTGCCCGGTGCGCCGCCTCGATGACCCCGCGGGCAAAGCCCGACAGGTACGGCTCCACCATGTGGCGCAGATGCGGGGACGCGGCGCGCGAGTCGGCGGGAGTGGAATGACGGTACTTCCCCGTCAACGCGCCCCCCGCCAGCGCGGAGGCCGCCACCACACCTACCCCGCGGCTGGCGAGCTCGGCAACCGTGCCCGCGTGCGAGGCGTCCGCCAGCGAGAAAGGAAGCTCGACGAGCGTGATCGGAGCACTGGCACCCACGGCGCCGCGCGTCACGGCCTCGGCGAGCTGCCAGTGCGTCGAACGCGACAAGCCCACGTAGCGCGCACGCCCGCTGCGATAGGCGAGGGTCGCCGCCTCCAGCGTTTCCTCCAGGGGAACCTCAGGGCGCGGTTCAACCAGCCAGACGTCGACGTAATCCGTGTCCAGTCGCGCCAGCGCATCATCCAGGCTCCGCAGCAAATCTCCACGACCCGCCGCGCCCACCCAGGCACCCTCCGAAGCACGACGCATCCCGCCGCGCCACGCAAGAACCACGCGGTGCCTGCCCACCGACGCCACGGCCTCGGACACGACATCCACAGCCATCCCGTCGCCGTGAGTGGGAGAGCACTCGAGGAGGGAACCACCCGCGTCGACGAAATGCGTGAGCATCTCGAGAGCCTCGGGTGCGTCAGTGTCGCGCCCCCACGTGAGGGTCCCCAAACCGATCGGGGACAGGAAGAGACCGGTGCGTCCGCATTGCTTCGAGTTCATGAACACTAGCCTAGCCGAGTCCGAGCCAACCACCGCGCATGCTCCGTCGGCATCGGGGGAGTGGTGCCCCCAAAGACCGGGCACAGGGAACGCACGCCGCACCAATTGCACAGCGGATTCTTGCGCGCAGCGAAAGAATCGTTCTCGATATCGGACTCGATGCGCGCCCACAGCTGGTCGATATGTCGCTCGAAGGCACGAATATCATCGGCCACCGGATCAAACGTGATCACCTGCCCGGCGCGCAGATACACCAGCTGCATGCGCGCCGGCAGCCTCCTCGTTCGCGCCAGGAGCAGCGCGTAGAAACGCATCTGGTACAGGGCCTCGTCCACGTAGCGCGGACCGGGGGCCTTGCCCGTCTTATAGTCGACGACGCGCAGGCGCCCGTCCGGGGCCGCATCGATGCGGTCGATGAAGCCGAGCAGGCGCACACCGCCCGCAGTCGTCGTCGTCACGCGCTCCTCGCGCGCGGCCGGCGCGATCCAGCGCGGCTGCTCGATCGCGAAGTACCCGTCGATCACCCCGCGCGCCTCCTCAAGCCAGGCGTCGCGATCTGCCTCGTCGGCAAACAGCGAAGCGATAGCAGGCGTCTTGTCCACCGCCGCCTCGTAGGCGGGGCCCACCTGCGCGCGGGCGGCCTCGGGCGTGCGCTGCTCGGGCGGGAGCGCGAACAGATCCTCAAGGACCGCGTGGACGATGGTGCCCAGCGCCTTCGCCCGGGTCTCGGGTTCGCGGTACCCGTCCAGGACGTGAAGTCGATACTGCAGGGGGCAGCGCTCGTATTCCTTCGCGCGCGAGGCCGACAGGGCGGGGTCCCACGTGCGCGGGCCCGGGGAGGGGGCAATGAGGTCTGTCATGAATACCACGCTAACCCCCACCGCCCCCATCTGCGTCCTGGCAGGGGCCAGACAGGCCCGAAGCGCTATTCTTTACGTAATGACTATTCAGCGTAATAATTCCGAAACGGCCACTGACTTTGGCCAGCCCACCCGCCGAGGCCCCTTGACGGAGGGCGACCGCGTTCAGGTTCGCGACCCGAAGGGACGCTTCCACCAAGTGATCTTGGTGCA
>CATWCG010000163.1:0-4883 GCA_958349165.1 uncultured Actinomyces sp.
CCTGATAAGAAGCAACCTCGCGCAGGGGCTCGGCCACGCGATTCGCCGCCTCCAGGATCGACACGTCGTTACGCCACGCGGTCGACAGCGTGAGAGTCTGCCCCTCCTCGGGCGCCCCCGTCTGGAAGCGCTCTAGGAACGTCTCCAGGGACGAGGCCGATGCCCCCCTCCACCCGTAAATCGCCTGATTCGGGTCGCCCACCGCAGTCACCGCGTGGTCGCCAAACAAAGTGGACAGCAGCTCCATCTGGATGACGGAGGTGTCCTGGAACTCGTCGAGGAGCACCGCGCGGAACTCCTCGCGCAGCGCGGCGCGCACGGAGGGAACCTCGCGCACGATGCGAGTGGCCAGCACCAGCTGATCCGAGAAATCCAGGAGGCCCATCTCCCGCTTACGCTTCTGGTAGGCCTCGATCGGACCGAGGAATGCGATGCGGCGCTGGTTCGCCTGATGCAGCTTCTGGGCCGCCTTGTTCGAGTCCCCCACGATCTCCAGCTCCCGCCCGAACCCCTCCAATGCCTGGCGCGCACTCTCCACCGTGTAGCCGTGCTCGGCGATCTCACCCGCGAGATGCAGGACCCTGCCCACGACGCCCGCGGGACTCAGGTCATCGTCCAAGTCCGTGGGCCACGCCTCAACAATCTGGGTCATCATGTCGAGGGCGCCCGCCTCGGAGAGCATGGAGAAATCCGGGTCAATCCCGATGCGCATCCCGTGCTCGGACACGATGCGCTCCGCGAACGAGTTGTACGTGAGCGTCACCGGGTCCTCATCCAAGCGCTCGCTCAGCTGCGGCAATTCGCGCGACAGCAGGCGGATACGCTCGCGCAGTCTGTCGCCGAGCTCGCCCGCCGCCTTGCGTGTAAAGGTCAGGCCCAGGATCGAGGCCGGCGTCAAGTCCGGGTGGTTGGCCAGGAGCCACAGCACCCGCATCGACATGGTCTCCGTCTTACCCGAGCCCGCGCCCGCGACGACGAGGAGCGGCCTGCGCGGAGCCTCCACCACGCGCACCTGCTCCGGGGTCGGGGTCTTCGTCGCATCGACGATCGCCTGAATCTGAGTCGCGCTCAGGGTCATCGCACTGTCTCCCGCCACGTCACTCCACCACCTTGCGGCCGCGCTCCCGAGCCGGGCACAGCCGATCAAAAGAACAATACAAGCAGGCCTTCTCCGAGGGAGTCGCCTCGAAGTAAGGGCCGCGCGCGATGGCGGCGACCTCGCGCACCTTCTCACGCCACCCCTCCAGCGTCTCCCCTTCCAGGGGCCGCTGATCGAAGGACTGGGGCTTCTTATCCCCGAGCAGGGCGATGCGCGCGCCCGCGACCCGCTCCCCCGCGGCGAGGAGGGCCATCTGATAGGCCGCCAACTGCGGATTATCGGGGACGGTCTTCGCGCTGTACCCGCTCTTGCCCGTCTTCAGGTCGGTGACGCGCACGCCCTCGTCGACATGCTCGAGGCGGTCCATGCGCCCGCGGATCGTCACCCCCTCCACCTGGGCCTCGACCGATCGCTCGACCTCCACCTGGCCGGGTACACCCGCCATGTAGGAGGCCAAATTGTCGACGATGGTGTGCGCGCGCCGATCCGCGTGCCGCCCAGCCCACGTGTCCAGGTTGTAGCCCAGCTCCTCGATACGCGCCTCAAGGGCCTCAGTCAGCTCCTGCGCGCTGCCGTGCGGGTTGTCCTCGGCCAGCGCGTGAACTAGCGTTCCCAGACTGGCCGCCGCAGTCGATGGTCCGTCCGCGCCGATGGTCGTGAGGAACCAGCGCAGCGGGCAGGCGAGCGCCCGCTCGAACTGCGACGGCGAGAGCGTGACGTCACCACCGTAGGGTTCCGCCGTCGTGGGCGTGCCGCCCGCGCCCAGCCAGCGCTCCGGTTGCGCCGAGGCGATGCCCTCGCGGGCCATGAGGGCCAGGAGCGTGGCAGCAAGCTCGGCGTCCACCCGGTCATCCGAGGCGGCACGCGCGCGCAGATCCGCGATGTGACCGGGCAGGGACAGGGGCGCGTCCACCTGGTCCAGAGGTACCACGTCGTCCTCGCGGGGCGTGCCCGCCAGGCGCGCCACCACGTCGAAAAACACGGAGGGCGCGGCGTCCTCCGAGCGCACAGCCCCCGCGTGCACGTAGCGCCGCGAGCGCGTGATGGCCGCGACGAAAAGACGGTACTCATCGTCCAGGACGGCCCGGCGCGCGGCCCGCGTCGAATCGATGAGCTCCTCGCGCCCATCCTCGCCCACGGCGAACCTGCCAGCCCCCACGTCCGCCAGCAGGTCGGCGCGCAGGATCCGGTCGCGCAGGCGCAGGTTCGGCCATGCCCCATCCTGGAGGCCGGCGAGGACCACGACCTGCCAGCGGCGGCCCATCGCCTGCGCGGGGGTGAGGACCTCGACGCCGCCGGGGCGCACGCCCACGCGCGAAATCGTGTCGATGGGAACCGACCCCGCCAACAGCTCCGAGGCGAAATCACGCGCGGACCCGGCGGGGTTGCGTTGCTCCCACACGTCGGCGACGCGCATGAGCGCGACGACCGCGTCCAGCTGATCGTCGTACCACGCCGAAGCCTCGTCCGATCGAATGGCACGCGAGCGCCAATCCTCCGCGACACCGCACGCCTCCCATAGCTCCCACAAGCGCTGCTGTGGGCGTGCGCTCCCCTGCCTGCCCAGCTCCCACATGCGCGCCGCCGTCTCAAGCGCGCGCGCCAGCGTGCGGTCGTTCCACCCGCGTCGGCCCGGGGCCTGCGCCCCCTCCTCAAGGGTGGGCCGCCACGTGTCGGGCTCGTCCACGAGGTCTGCCACCGTCAGCGGGATCAGCGCGCTCTCCTCCCCCGCCTCCTCGGCGGCCTGAATGCGCGCGGCGTTCAGGCGACGCAGCAGCCGGTGCACGGCCAGGCCATCCGCCCCCACGAGCGCCGACGGCACAAGACGCTCGGCCAGTTCGCGGCGCTGGGCCGCGTCCGTGTCACTGTCCCCCGTCGGAAGAGTCACGAGGTCGAGGAGGAGGCGCGTCGTGGGCTGTGAGGCGAAGTCGAAGGCCCTGCCGCCCCCGGCCAAGGGGACGCCGCCGCGAGCCAGGTAGCGCCTGGTTTCGGCGACCATCGACGAGCTACGCACGATGACGACCTGGTCCGAAAAGTCGACGCCGTCGTGCAGGTGCCGGGAACGCAGGGCGCGGGCGATCAGCGCGCCCATCTGCGAGGGCGTGGCCCCCAGATGGGTGACGAGCGCCCCCTCGGGCGCGTCATCGGCGACCTGCGCGCCGCGACGGGCGGGCGAGCCGGACTGGGCGATGCGCGCGCACGCCTGACACGCCAGCTCACGCACCGCGCGGGACGTGTCATAGACCCGGCCGAGCTCCGCGATCTGAACGCCCAGCGCCGCGGCCAGACGACGGTCCAGGTGCGGCTCACCCCCGCGATACCCTGCCACCGCCACGTCGGAATCCGAGAACGCGACGATCCGGGCCCCCGCGTCCCGGCAAGCCCCAAGGAGCATCAGCGTCGACGGCGTGCAATCCTGCAGGTCATCCACGATGACGACGTCGGGAACCGGGCACGGCGCCTGCACGCCGCGCTCCTCCGCGCGCCCCTGCCACGTCCCGATCAGCTCCGCGGCCAGGGACTGGATGCGCGACAGGTCCACGCGCAGGGTCTGAGGGTACTCCGGGGAATGCTCGGGCCCCTCCTCCAGCGCGGCGACTATCGCGCCCGCCCCCACCCATTCGGGATGCCCGAAACGCGCCCCGGCCTCGGACAGGGAGGCCGCGTCCATCCCCGCCTCGCCCGCGCGGGCCACGAGGTTACGCAGCTCCGCGCGAAACGCCGGCATCGCGCGCATCTGCTCGCCGATTTCCTCCGGCCAGGGGGCATCCACGCTCGCCAACAGCTCGGCCAACGCCTGATCCTGGGCCGCGCCCGTCACCAGCTCGACGCCCTCCAGCGGGACCTCCCGCTGGGTGCGCCACGTCGCCACCACCTGATAGGCGAAAGACGCGGGCGTGCGCACCGGGCGCACCACCGCGGGGCCGAGCGCCTGCGCGCGCGGCGTCAACACGTCCGCGCGCGTGCGGTCGGGGGCCAGAATCACCGCCGAAGCGCCCGCACTCACCGCCTGCTCGAACACCGCCAGGGCACACGTCGAGCGGCCAGAGGACGGCGCGCCGCGCGCAATCACGTCGCCCGAGCGCGCCGCCACCACAACCGCGCGCTGCTCAGCATTCAGCTCTGGCAGGCGCCACCAACCCTCCGGGCGGCGCCGCAACCTGACCTTGATTTCGCTCATAACGCAATACTCGCAGACCCCACCCACATCTGCGGCACATATGATGGCCATGACGACATTTACCAGCAAGGAGTCAGCATGGAGATCTTCATCGGCATCCGCGACAACACGCGCCAGCTCGGCCTCGACGTCGACATGAGCGAAAACGAGCTCATGGCCAAGGTCAACGAGGCCCTTGCCTCCGCCCACGGCGTCCTCGACCTCACCGACACCAAGGGCCAGCGCACCCTCGTGCCCGCCCACGCCCTCGGCTACGTGCAGATCGCCGCCAAGACCGAGCGCCGCGTCGGCTTCGCGATCCACTGATCCGCGCCCAGACAAACGAGGCCGGGGAACCCGAGCGGTCACGATACCGCCCGAGGAACCCCGGCCTCGTCAATGCCTGTGGCCTCAGGCCTTCAGGTGAATGTCCTTCATACGCTCCCCGTGGCGCTTAATCACATACTCCGTGATCTCATCGACGTTCTCCGGGGAGACCGCCAGCGACGGGTAGGTGAACAGCGTCGCACGCACGAGGCCCAGGGCCTCGCCCGCCACGCGGCGACCCCACAGGGACAGGCGATCCGCCAGCTGCGGATCCGACTCAATCTGCGGGCCCAGGTG
>CATWCG010000164.1:0-4807 GCA_958349165.1 uncultured Actinomyces sp.
CATCGAAATCAACGGCCCGGCGATTACGCTGCTGGCCACCGACCGCTACCGCCTGGCCATGCGTGAACTCGACTGGGAACCCGCCGACACCTCGATCGAAGAGGTCGCCCTGGTTAAGGCCCGCATTCTCCAGGACGTCGCCAAGTCGATGACCTCGGGTGCCAAGGTTGAGGTCGGCCTGTCCAGCGAATCTCAGCCCGGTGCCTCGTCCCTCATCGGATTCACCGCCCAGGGCCGCCGCACCACCTCCACGCTCATGGACGGCGACTACCCCGCCGTGCGTCGCCTCTTCCCCGAATCCACGCCGATCCAGGCCGTCGTCGACCGCCACGCCCTGCTCGAGGCCGTCAAGCGCATGTCGCTGGTCGCCGAGCGCAAGACCTCCGTGCGACTGGCCTTCACCGACGGTCAGCTGGTCCTCGAGGCCGGCCAGGGCGACAACGCTCAGGCCTCCGAAGCCATCGAGGCGACCCTGCACGGCGACGATATTTCCACCGCCTTCAACCCGCAGTTCCTCATCGACGGCCTGCAGGTCCTGGACACCGACTACGTGCGCTTCGGCTTCACGCACCCCACGAAGCCGGCCGTTATCACCGGCCAGAAGAAGGCCGACGAGGGCGAGGTCACGCAGTTCCGCTACCTGCTGATGCCCATCCGCTTCGGCATCTGACGTGCGCGTCTCCCACCTGGCCCTCGACGACTTCCGCTCCTGGAAGCACGGGGTCGTCGAGCTGCCCGCGGGACCCACGGTCCTGGTGGGCGCGAACGGCCAGGGCAAGACCAACCTCGTCGAGGCGCTCGCCTACCTGTCTACGTTTTCGTCGCACAGGGTCGGCGCGGAGGGAGCGCTCGTGCGTATCCCCCTTGACGAGGCCGAGGCCGCCCCGGGCGGCGCCGTCATCCGCGCGCGGGTCGTGACCTCGGGTCGCGAGCAGGTCATCGAGCTGGAGATCGTGCGCGGCAAAGCAAACCGGGCGCGCATCAACCGCGCGCAGGTGAGGCCCCGCGAGATCCTGGGCATCGTGCGCACCGTCGTGTTCGCCCCCGAGGATCTCTCGCTCGTGCGCGGCGACCCGTCGGTGCGACGCTCCTTCCTCGACGACCTCGCCACGCAGCTCTCCCCCATCCACGCGTCCGTGCGCTCCGACTTCGATCGCGTCGCCCGACAGCGCGCCGCGCTCCTGAAGGCCGCCCAGGCCTCGCTTCGCCGCGGGCAGTCCCCCGACCTGTCGACGCTGGAAGTGTGGGACCAGCAGTTCGCCGCGCTGTCGGCGCGCATCACGGCCACGCGCGCGTCCATCGCCTCGCGCCTGGAAGAGCCGGCCTCACGCTCCTACGACGACGTCGCGGACTCCCCGCGCCACCTGCGGCTCGCCTTTGACGCCTCCGTCGACCGCGTCATCGGCACCGACCCGGGCAACCCGGCCAGCGGCGACCTCACAGACGTCGACGCGCAGACGCAGCGCATGCTAGCCGCCTTGGGGAGCGTGCGCGAGAAGGAAACCGAGCGCGGCGTCAACCTGGTGGGCGCCCACCGCGACGACCTCACCCTCGGCCTCGGCGCGATGCCCGTCAAGGGCTACGCCTCCCACGGCGAATCCTGGTCGGTCGCCCTGGCCCTGCGGCTCGGCGCATTCGAGTTGCTCAGCGACGACGGCGACACCCCGATCCTCATCCTCGACGACGTCTTCGCCGAACTCGACTCCTCGCGCCGGGCGGGCCTGGCCGCCCTGGCCTCCAAGGCCGAACAGATCATCGTCACCTGCGCGGTCGCCGACGACCTGCCCGCATCCCTCGACCACCACGCCCTGCACGTGCGCCTCGACCCGCGCCGTGGCACCGTCATCGACGGACCCGACCATGAGTGAGCGCGACGACCGCGCCGACGCGGATCCGACCGGCACCGACGCCGAGGGCGCCCACTCCCCCTCCCCAGGCGAGGAAGTCGACGCCGACGAATTCGTCGTCCGCGCCCTCGAACGTGCCCAGCGCGTCGCCCGCAACCACGGCTACATCCGATCCACCCTGCCCTCGTGGGGCCTCGACGAGACGCGCCCCAGGCGCAGCCTCGACGGATCCAGCGAATACGCGGCCATCGAAACCGACGGGCTCGGCCGCCTCGCCGGCGACGACGACGCCCAGGCGCGTGCGGCCGCCCGCGCCGCCGCCTACGGTCGCGTGAACGGAGTGAGCACCCCGGCCTCGTCCGCGCAGGAGGATCCCGAGGGCGACCTGGCCGCACTGCGCCAAGCCCTGGAGGGAACCGGCGCCTCGTGGAGCCGCGCCCCCGGCATGGCCGCCATGCGTCCGCGCTACCGCCGGGCCAACTCCCTGGGCGCGATCCTGGCGCGCACGATTAGCGCCCGCGCCTGGGACACTCCCACCAAAATGGGGTCCGTCATGGCGAAATGGCGGGACATCGTGGGCCCCAGCAACGCCGACCACACGCGCATCGAGACCTTCGAGGGACACAAGCTCGTCGTGCGCGCGGACTCCACCGCCTGGGCCAAACAGCTCCAGCTCCTGCTGCCCACCATCGAGCGTCGCATCGCCGAGGAGGTCGGCTCGGGCGTCGTCGAACAGGTCATTATTCTCGGGCCCGTCGCTCCGTCGTGGAAGAAAGGCCCCTACGTGGTGCGGGGGCGTGGTCCGCGCGCCGACTATGGATAACCGGATTCAGGCGCGTTTCGAGACGCTGACGCCCGTCGCTTCATCGGTCAGATTTTGTTAGTCTGTGGTGTGTGTCCTGCCCGCGTGCAGGGTCGCGACGAGGAGTAATAATGACGAACCCCTACGGTCCTTCCGGTCCTTCGAACCACTCGAATCCGGGGCGAGGCTCGGGTCAGTCGCGCCCCGTCGGCGCATCGATGCCGGGGGGAGGACCGGTTTCTGGCGGTGAGTGCGGGCGCGTCGCGCGGACCCAGAATGAGGCAGCGAGGCCTCGGTCATCTCGCCTCATCGTCGGAAGCATCATCGGCGTGCTGGTTGTGGCTCTCCTCGGAATCGGGTCCTTCGTCGTGTTCCACGAGGGAGGAATTGGGCTGGGCGGATCGAACTCTCCCACGCCGACCGCACGCGCGACCGGCAACGGAGAACAGTATTCGACGCAGTACCTCGACGGGGCGTTCACCGTCAATACGACGAGAATCGAACAGGGGCCCGTCGATAAGGAGGGAGCGGATACCCTCCTCGTGACGTACACGCTCGTCAACAACACCGCAAAAACGCAGCGCGTTCGGCTCGCGCTTCCCAAATTGATACAAAAGGGGACGGAGCTGCCAGAAGCGGAGTTTGAGCCGGGTCAGGAACCCGAGGGACTCAACATGTTGAAATTTGACATCGCGTCAGGCGAGACGATGACTGTCATGTTTGCGTACCGGTACGCCTACCCGGGAGAGACCGTCACCTTCCGGCGGTGGTACACCATGAACGAGGACCCGAATGCGCCCATGTGGTCGTTCGCGCCTCAGGATCAACAATCGGACGAGACAGCCGATGATGAAGAGTGGGTTTGGCACCCGTACTGAGGCGGCGAGCCTCGGGAGGATTGAGGAAACATCGTGAGCTATCCATATAACAACGCGGGTGGGCCCCGTTGGGATACCCGACAGGCGGTCCCCATGGGGACGTCAATGCCCGGTGCCGGCCCCCACAACCAGGGACAGCCCGTACCCGCTCAGAGCCCCGCGGGCTCCGGCGTTCCTCAGCAGGCCACCGGTGCGTCCAGGGGCATGCAGTCCGTGATCCTGGTCGCCCTCGTTATTCCGCTCTGCATCCTCCTCGTCGCGATCGGAGGGATAGCGTTCATGCGATCCCATGGCGCGTCGCTGTCAAGCGACCCGACGGAGATAAAAACGGTGACAGCAGACCATTATTCCGCGGACATCATGAATGGAAAGTTCCATATCGAGAGTACGTCGGTGACACGAGGCCCTGTCGACCAAGACGGCGCGGACACCGTGTTCGTCACCTTGACGATGACCAACAACACCGATGACGCTGAATTCATCATGTTGCACACGCCAAACTTGAAACAGAAGGGGATCGTCCTCGGTTTTGCCGCCCTTGATCCCGACGAATACCCTGACGTCATTGTGGAGATGAACGATGACATGGTCAGGCCGGGCGACACCGTGACGTTCACGCTTGGCTTGAAGTACATCAACGTCGGCGAACCCGTCACTTTCATGACGGATGTCCCTCCGAAAGAGGACGTCTTCGATTTCCCCCATATTGTTGTGCAGCCGTCCTGATTGGGGTTGGTTGGCGCTGGGGACCGCCGGGCACGCATCGTGGTAGTCAAGCCGCCGCCGTGCTCCCATGACGATCGAGGCACCCCCACGGACAACGCGAGGCCGTCACGACGGAAACGCTGACGATCGACGTGAAGACGGGCGGGAACCCCCTTGACAGGAGCACGCACGCGAGAAGGACTCCCCATTTCGGTCAGATTTTGCTAGGCTTCCTCGTGTCATCCCGCACGGCAGTGCGATTTCTGTGAGGAGTCTCCATGAGTAACCCATACGCTCCCGAGGGCCAGGATTCCTGGAACAAGGGAAATGACCAGGGCGCCTACCCCGGCTCGGCTCAGCCCTACGATCCGAACGGAACGCCCTACCCCCAGGGGCAGGACAACGGGTACGTGGATCAGACTCAGCAGTTCCAGCCTGGTTATGGTGATCAGGGTGGGTTTGGTGCGGATCAGACTCAGCAGTTCCAGCCTGGTTATGGTGATCAGGGTGGGTTTGGTGCGGATCAGACTCAGCAGTTCCAGCCTGGTTATGGTGATCAGGGTGGGTTTGGTGCG
>CATWCG010000165.1:0-4791 GCA_958349165.1 uncultured Actinomyces sp.
GGCTTGGCTGCTCCGGGCTTCGGTGCCTTGGGGGCGGGCTTGGTCTCCGCCTTCTTGCTCTTGTGCGCCGCCGCGAACTTCTCGCGCATCTGCCGCACGACGGGCGGCTCGAGCGAGGACGAGGACGACTTGACGAATTCACCTGCTTCCTTCAGGTGACCCATCAGTTCTTTGCTGGTGATTCCGAGCTCTTTGGCGAGCTCGTGGACACGCAACTTTGCCACATTTCTCCATTCCGGAAGCGTCTCCGGTCCGGAGACGCCTTACTGATATTGCTGGCAGCTCATCGCTGGGTACTCATCGGGTGCCCATCAGCTTCCAACCCGCTTCCATTGTCTCGGCGTTGATGGCGCGTGGCCATCATTGGGTAGTGATCAGCTCCTCCACGTCGTCCCACACGCTCTCCGGCAGGTTTCCCGTTCGGAAGGCACGCGCGAGGGCTCGCCTGGCTCGAGCTCGCTGGACGCATCCCTGGTCGGGGTGGATCCACGCTCCTCGGCCTGGAAGAGTCGCCGTTGGGTCGAGGTGAATCGCACCGTCCGGCGAACGCACGATCCGCACGAGGGCGTTTCGGTGCGCGCGTGCGCCGCATCCGATGCAGGTGCGCTGGGGCCCGGTGATGAGCTCAGGCGACACGGGATACGACACAATCCCCTAGCTTAGTCCAGCTAGGGGATTGCTCGTCTCAGATTCTATGAGCGACTTGTCACGTCGTCGGGGGTGGAGACGCGCGAGGCGGTCGCGTCGTCGCCGGTCTCCGTGTCGGCGTGAATGTCGATGTGGTAGTTCGTCAGGCGCGCGGCGAGTCGGGCGTTCTGCCCCTCCTTGCCGATGGCGAGTGAGAGCTGGAAGTCGGGGACGATCGCGGTCGCAGTGCGGTTGTCGACGGAGTGGACGACGACGCGGGTCACGCGCGCCGGGGACAGCGCGTTGGCGACGAAGCGCGCCGGGTCGTCGGAGTAGTCGACGATGTCGATCTTTTCGCCGCCGAGCTCGGCCATGACGGAGCGCACGCGGGCGCCCATGGGGCCGATGCAGGCGCCCTTGGCGTTGATGCCTTCGCGGGTGGCGGCCACGGCAATCTTGGTGCGGTGTCCGGCTTCGCGGGCGATGGCCTTGATCTTGACGAGGCCCTGCTGGATTTCCGGGACTTCGCGCTGGAAGAGGCCGGCGACGAGGTTGGGGTGTGTGCGCGAGAGGGTGATGCGCGGACCGCGTTCGGTGCGCTCGACGCCCACGATGTAGGCGCGAATGCGGTCGCCGTGACGGTAGGACTCGCCGGGGACCTTTTCGCCGTCGGGCAGGACGGCCTCGAAGTCGTCGGAGACCTGGACCATGGTGGGGCGGCCGGGGCGCGGCGCCTGGACGGTGCCTGTGATGATCTGGCCTTCGCGGCCGGCGAAGTCGCCGAAGACCCGCTGATCGTCGGCGTCGCGCAGGCGCTGCATGATGACGGAACGTGCCGTGGACTGGGCGATGCGCCCGAAGTTCTTGGGCGTGTCGTCGAACTCGCCGATGGGGTTGCCGTCCTCGTCCTCGTCCATGGCCATGACGGTGACGCGGCCGGTCTTCTTGTCGATTTCGATGCGGGCCTGGGAGATCGCGCCGGGCAGGTTGTGGTACGCCTTGAGCAGCGCCTCTTCGATGGCGTCGACGAGGGTTTCGAGGCTGACGCCCTTCTCGTTTTCCACCATCCGCAGAGCGGTCATATCGATTTCCATGGTCTCCTACTTCCCCGTTCCAAAGTCGACGCGGGAACGCGCCTTCCTCATGTCCTGATAGTCAATGGTAGTCGCTTCGCCGTCGACATCGATCGTTGCGCTCGTCTCGCCCGCGTCGATGACGCGCCCGGAGACGTAGCCGCCCGCGCGCAGCTTGACGCGCACGAGCCGTCCGACCTGACGCTTCCAGTGGCCGACCTTGGTGAGTTCGCGCTCGGCTCCGGGGGTGGAGACTTCCAGCAGGTACTCCCCGTCGATCGGGTCGGCGGCGTCCAGGGCCTTCGACACGGCGCGGGACACGTCCGCGAGGGTGTCTGAGTCGATGCCGGCGGCACCGATCGGGGCTTCGACGACGACCCGCAGGAGCGGCATCGCGTCGGAGCGAGTGCGGGTCACCGAATCCAGTTCCAGTCCCGATGCTGCGACCACGGGAGCCAGCAGCTCCTGCAGCGGTCCGTCTGTCGTGGACGTTCCCATATGCGCCTGTCTTTCTTCTCGCCTTCGCGGGTCAGTTACCTATCCTACCCGGGGGTGTGGGATGATGCGGGGGTGCGTTTCGCAAATCTGACTTTGACCACACGTCGTTTCCCGGGCCTCCTCGTTGCGGGCGCGGCGGTTCTTGCGCTGTCTGCGTGCTCCACGTCCTCGCTGCCGCCCCTGTCGGGTTTTGCCGCGGTGCGCGACCAGGCGGCCCGCACGGAGGCGGCCGCTTCTCAGCGGGCGACTCAGCTCGCCGAGGCCGCAACGGGCTGCGCGCCTTGCTCGACCGCCCTGCGTTCTCTCGCCTCCGCGTCGGACGAGCGTCTCGAGGCCCTCGGCGGCCTGTGGGATCCGTGGGGAGGGGCCACTCCCGAGGGTGAGAGCGCGCCAGCGCCCGTCTCGGCGGCCCCAACCGATGTGCCTGCCTTCGTCTCGTGGTTGGCTCGCACGGCCACGCGCGACCTTGAGATCGCCGCCGACCCGACTCGCGCCAATACCGAGGAGGCACGCACGCTGTCCGCCTCCGCGCTGGGCCGCTACGCGAGCGCCGTCACGCTCGCACACGCCTACGGCATCGACCTGAACGCGGGTGAGGAGGAGGCCGCGGCCATCAACGACCGGGTGAACACGGCGTCTCGTCAGGGCACGCAGACCTGGGCGATCGACCTGTTCAACGAGCCCACGATCTCCTCCACGTTCGCCCCTTCCGGCAAGGATCTGGCCTCCTCGACGGAGCTTTCCGAGGCCGTGGCAATGTGGGATTGCACGGCGTCGACGCTCCCGAAGGCACAGGTGGTCGCGGGAACCCTCACCGATGCCTACGACGTGTCTGGCCAGCTTCTCACCCGCGCGCAGGTCGCGCTGCGGGCGGGCGCGACCGACACCCGCACGCCGCGCTGCGAGCTGCCGACCACGGACGCCGCAACCCTCGCCTCGAACCTGTTGGCGGTCGACGCGGCGATGATCTCCTCCGACTCCGCGTCGGTGCGCGCCGCGGGCGCCAGCGCCGCGCTGGCGGACATTGAGCAGTGGGCCCCTCGCACGTCTCTGCCCGCCCTCATCGCAGTGCGCTGAGGAAACCGGCCGTCGCGGCGACCGCGCGCCGCCACGCGGACCGACGAGAGCAAACAGGGCCGCTCCCCCACCGGGGAGCGGCCCTCGTCGCGTCTGGGGGCGTCAGAGGCGGTCGGCGATGTCGTCGCCGATCTGTGAGGTCGAGCGCACGAGGGGGTGTCCGTCCGCCGCGGCCTGGGCACGCGCGGCCATGTCGGCGTCGATCGCTGCGCGTACGCGGCTGGCCTCGTCGGCGTAGCCCATGAAGTCGAGCATGAGCGCCACGGAGGAGATCGTCGCGGTGGGGTCGGCCTTGCCCTGGCCCGCGATGTCGGGGGCGGAGCCGTGCACGGGTTCGAACATGGAGGGGTACTCGCGCGAGGGGTTGAGGTTGCCCGACGCGCTCAGGCCGATGCCGCCGGTGACGGCTCCGGCCTCGTCGGTGAGGATGTCGCCGAACAGGTTGTCGGTGACGATGACGTCGAAGCGCGCGGGGTCGGTGACCATGTAGATGGTGGCGGCGTCGATGTGGCAGTAGTCGACGGCCACATCCGGGTACTCCTCCCCCACCTCGTCGACGATGCGGCGCCACATGTGGCCGGCGTTGACCAGCACGTTGTGCTTGTGGACCAGGGTGAGGTGCTTCTTGCGCGAGGCGGCCGCCTCGAAGGCGTAGCGCACGACGCGCTCGACGCCATAGGCGGTGTTGACGCTGACCTCGGTCGCGATCTCATGCGGGGTACCCACGCGCACGGCGCCACCGTTACCGCAGTAGAGACCCTCGGTGCCTTCGCGAACGACGACGAAGTCGATGTC
Organism: uncultured Actinomyces sp.; assembly: GCA_958349165.1. GTDB lineage: Bacteria > Actinomycetota > Actinomycetes > Actinomycetales > Actinomycetaceae > Pauljensenia. The sequence goes on from CATWCG010000165.1 coordinate 4,071, forward strand.
GCCGGGGTTGGCCAGGGGGCTGGGCACGCCCTCGTAGTACTTCGAGGGGCGCAGGTTCACGTAGTGGTCGAGGGCGAAGCGCAGCTTGAGGAGGAGGCCGCGCTCGAGAACGCCGGAGGGGACGGAGGGGTCGCCGACCGCGCCGAGGAGGATGACGTCGTGGCGCTTGATGGCCTCGAGGTCCTCGTCGGTCAGGGTGTCGCCGGTCGCGTGCCAGCGCTCAGCCCCCAGATCGAAGTGGGTCGTGGAGTAGTCGACGCCTCGGTCAGCCAGCACGCGGTCGAGAACCTTGAGGCCTTCGGGGACGATTTCCTTGCCGATGCCGTCGCCGGGGATTACTGCGATGTTCAGTGTCATGCCTCCATCTTCCCCCGACCGCGCGCGCCGGGTCGCTGTCGTTCCAACCCGTGGTCCGTTTGCGCCGTGACGTGCCCCATAGACGAGGCCGAGGCCGGGAGGGCGCCGCGCTCCCCCGGCCTCGGCCGATGCGTGGTGTCGGATCAGACCCACGCGCCCGACGACGCGAAGTAGTACCAGCGTCCGGCGATGCTCTGCCAGCCGGTGGCCATCTGGCCGTCCGTACCGAAGTAGTACCACGTGTATCCGATCTGCTGCCAGCCGGTGAGCATGGCGCCGGAGGGTGCCAGGTAGTACCAGGCTCCCACGTTCTGCCAGCCCGTGAGCATGGCGCCGGAGGCCGAGAAGAGGTACCAGTCGGAGC
>CATWCG010000166.1:0-4764 GCA_958349165.1 uncultured Actinomyces sp.
CCTTCGGCGTGTCGCCGGCGTGTCGCGCCTCTATTGGTGCAATTCCCCCCGTTTGCTGGCGGTGAGGCCGCGGTTCGGGGTGGTGTGGTGCGCAAAGTGCAGACCACCTCGGTGAAAAACGCTGAAAATGGGCTGTTATGGGCGAAGTGGTCTGCGTTTTGGGCAAACCTGTGTCGGCCATGGTGTGTTGTTCGCACACAAGCCCTCTGTTCTGAGCGCTAACCCTCTATATCGCACGTAAACCCGCTAATTGGAGTGTGGGCTGGACTGCCCATGCTCGCATTAGCTGGTTAAGGTGTGGATTAGGGGGCCCACGTGCAGGTTAGCGGGTTAACGTGCGCGTGAAGGAGCCTAGGCCGCCACTTGTCGAGTTAACGTCTGCAACGAAGTGTGTCGATTCGTCACGAATTGGGCCATGCGTATACGGAACGACAGTCATGTTCGACAGTTGCCAAAGGATTCGCGGCGCGTGCCGTCATGTCGCATTGAGAGGCGTCAGATGTCGATGACAACGCCTGGCCCGCGGGAGATACGGCCCCAGAAGCCCGCCCAGCAACGCAAAGCGTTGATAAAGGGAAATCGTCTTCCGGTCAAGGCCGTGACAAGCCTTGATAATGGGAGGAAATGGCGCGTTCGTACCGGTCGCACGTTAGAATTATTGCGCTGACCACACCACGTTCAACGGAGGGAATAAGGTGGATCTCTACGAGTACCAGGCCCGGCAGATGTTCAAGGAGCACGGCGTGCCCGTGCTCGACTACCGCCTGGCGTCAACCCCCGACGAGGCGCGCGAGGGCGCGCGTGAACTCCTGGCTGAGGGGGCCTCGCTGCTGGTCGTCAAGGCTCAGGTGAAGACGGGCGGCCGCGGCAAGGCCGGCGGCGTCAAGCTCGCCCACACCGCCGACGAGGCCTACGAGAAGGCCCAGGCGATCCTCGGCCTTAACATCAAGGGCCACATCGTCAAGAAGGTCATGATCGCTGTCGGCGCGGACATCGCCGCCGAATACTACTTCTCGATCCTGCTGGACCGCGCGAACCGCCGCCACCTGGCGATGTGCTCGCGCGAGGGCGGCATGGACATCGAGACCCTCGCGAAGGAGCGCCCCGAGGCCCTGGCCCGCGTCCCCCTGGACCCGGTCGTCGGCATCGACGCCGAGGTCGCCCACCGCATCGCCAAGGAGGCGGGCTTCGACGAGGAAACCACGGAGGCGATCGCCCCCGTCCTCGAGACCCTGTGGACCGTCTATCGCGACGAGGATGCGACGCTGGTCGAGGTCAACCCGCTGGTCTCCAGCCCCGACGGCTCCGTGTGGGCGGTCGACGGCAAGGTGACCCTCGACGACAACGCGCGCTTCCGTCACCCCGGCCACGCCGAGCTCGTGGACGTGGCGGCGCAGGATCCGCGCGAGGCCGCCGCGAAGGAGGCCGGGCTCAACTACGTGCGCCTGGAGGGCCAGGTCGGCATCATCGGCAACGGCGCGGGCCTGGTCATGTCGACCCTCGACGTGGTCGCGATGGCCGGCGAGGAGTTCGGCGGCATGAAGCCCGCGAACTTCCTGGACATCGGCGGCGGCGCCTCGGCCGAGGTCATGGCGAAGGGCCTGGACATCATCCTCGGTGACGAGCAGGTTCGCTCCGTGTTCGTCAACGTCTTCGGCGGCATTACCGCTTGCGACCAGGTCGCCCGCGGTATTGTCGGCGCGCTCGAGACGCTGGGCGACGCGGCTTCGAAGCCTCTGGTCGTGCGTCTCGATGGCAACAAGGTCGAGGAGGGCCGCGCGATCCTCGAGGAGGCCGCGCACCCGCTCGTCCACATGGAAGAAACGATGGACGGGGCGGCCCGGCGCGCAGCCGAGCTCGCAGCCCAGGCGCCGTCGAAGTAACGACCCGAGAACCGCAGGAGAACACCCATGACTATTTTCGTCAACTCTGATACCCGGGTTATCGTCCAGGGCATGACCGGCGCCGAGGGCCGCAAGCACACCCAGCGCATGCTGAGCGCCGGCACGACCATTGTGGGCGGCACGAACCCCCGCAAGGCGGGCACGACCGTCACTTTCGACGTGCAGGGCTACGGCCCCGGCGCCGACAGGGTCACCGACGGCCAGGTGGAGATCCCCGTCTTCGGGACGGTCGCCGAGGCCCGTGAGGCCACCGGCGCGAACGCCTCCGTTATCTTCGTACCCCCGGCTTTCGCGAAGGGCGCCGCCCTGGAGGCCATCGAGGCGGGCATCGAGACGATCGTCCTTATCACCGAGGGCATCCCCGTCCAGGACTCGACCATCGTCGTCGAGCGCGCGCTCGAGGCTGGCGTTCGCCTGATCGGCCCGAATTGCCCCGGCATCATCTCGCCCGGACAGGCGAACCTGGGCATCACCCCGGCGGACATTACGGGCCCGGGCCGCCTCGGCCTCGTCTCGAAGTCGGGCACGCTGACCTACCAGCTCATGTACGAGCTGCGCGACTTCGGTTTCACGACGTGCCTGGGGATCGGCGGCGACCCGGTGGTGGGCACCACCCACATTGACGCGCTGGCGGCTTTTGAGGCGGATCCCGACACGGATCTCGTCATCATGATCGGCGAGATCGGCGGCGACGCCGAGGAGCGCGCGGCCGCGTGGATCCAGGAGAACATGACGAAGCCGGTCGTCGCCTACATCGCGGGCTTCACCGCCCCCGAGGGCAAGACGATGGGCCACGCGGGTGCGATCGTGTCCGGTTCGTCGGGCACGGCCGCAGCGAAGGCGGAGGCGCTCGAGGCCGTGGGCGTGCGCGTGGGGCGCACTCCTTCGCAGACGGCGCAGATCGCGCGCGAGATTCTCTCGCGCTAACGTCACAGCACGAATCGGCCCGGGGTCGGCGCGCAGCGTCGCGGCCCCGGGCTGATTCTGTCACCATTGGCGTGTGAGCGAGCGCATCAGAGAAGTACCCAGCCCCCGGCGGACCACGACGACTTACGTCGCTGACCGTGCGACTATCCGTGTTGCTGTCCCGAAAGGGTGGGCGCGCGGCGTCCTGGCCGGTATCGAGGCGGCCTTCGCGGGCTGGGCGATCACGACGGTTATGACGATGCTCGCCTTCCTGTCGCTGCGTTCGAACACGTGGATGAACGACACGACGCCGCGTGACGCGCTGGGCTTGGGCGGCGACCTGTGGGTCGCGGTGATGGGTGGAACGTCGGTGGCGGGGGGAGTGTCCTACCGGGCGATTCCGACGCTGATCGGGGCGCTGCTGATCGTTCTCGTGCGGATTCTGTTGCGCACGACGGCCGGTTTTCCTCGGTCGTCGGCGCTCTTCGCGGTTCCGGGTTTCGTGTTGACGTCGTGGTTTTTGTCGGGCACGTCGGGTGCGAGTTCGCAGTGGTGGACGGGCACGATCGGGGCGGTCCTCGTTCCGCTGATTGGGTCGGTGTGGTTCGTGGTTTCGAGTTTTTCGCGCGATCATGATGCGCCGACGATGCAGCATTGGATTTCCGGTGGCTTCAAGATGGGTGGCCTGCTTGCGGCGGCGACGGTCGTGGCGTCGTCGGTGGCGGCTGTGGTTGCGCTCGTGGCCGGGTGGGGTCGGGCGAGCGGCATTCAGGAGTTGCTCGGTGCGTCCTCGGGTGTGGACACGGCGTTCATTGTGGGGGCTCAGGTGGCTTTCGCGCCGACGGTTATGGCGTGGGCGGCGGCCTGGTGGTCGGGCGTTGGTTTCATGACGGCGACGGATTCGCTGCATTCGCCGACGGTGGTGGATCCGGGTCCGATTCCGCCGATTCCGCTGTTGGGTATGGTTCCGCAGACGGCGCCGGGGAACTGGGTGGTGCTGGTGCCGATTGTGTTGGGTGTGGGGCTTGGCGTGGTGTCGTCGCGTCTGTTCCGCCGTTCGCACGTGCTGCATCAGAGCGCGCAGGGGGTGTTGGCCTCGTGTGTGTTCGCGTCGGTGGTTGCGCTGTGGATGTGGAGTTCGACGATGAGCCTGGGCTCGGTGCGCCTGGCGTCGATGGGTCCGCACGTGGGGTGGGCGACGCTCGCCCTCGTGCTCGAGATCGCGCTGCCCGCGATGCTGGTGGCGCTGGCGACGCATCCGACAACGCTTGCGTTGGTTGGCCAGGGCGCGGGGCGTGTGCGTTCGGAGGGGGAGGCGTTGCGTCGTCGCCATGCTGAGCGTTTGTCCCGTGAGGCTGCCACGGCCTCGTTGATGGATCGGGAGGAGCGTGACTTCGCGTCTGGCGGGGACGAGGCCTGGGCTGAGGCTTCCGCGCCCGCGGCGATGGGGGACGCAACCGCGGGCGGCGAGGCCGGGGCGGAGCCGGAGGGCCAGGGCGCGGAGCCCGCGCAGGAGGGCGCGGAGGAGGGCGTGGGCGTTGTCGCCGAGGAGGGCGAGGAGCCGGCGATCGGCCGGGACCAGGGCGGCGCGTGAGTGGTGGCGCGTTGGGTGATCGTGACGCGGTCGACCCCCGCGGGCGGCTGACGTGGGCCGTGGCCTGAACTAGACTGGAGGTGCCGCGACTGGCGAGGGTGGATGACCACCGGGGAGCGGCTGCATGTCCCGCGTGGCGTCGCCCGCCTGGGCGCCTGGGTTTGGCTCTCAACCTGGAGGAACTATGTCCGTCTCCTTGGACAACCTGGAACCCATCGACGTGCGCCCGATTAAGCGGGCCCTGATTTCTGTGTATGACAAGACGGGCTTGGAGGACCTGGCGCGCGCGCTGGGCGAGGCCGGCGTGGAGATTGTGTCCACGGGCTCGACGGCCGCGCGCATTGCGGCGACCGGCGTGGC
>CATWCG010000167.1:0-4714 GCA_958349165.1 uncultured Actinomyces sp.
CTCCCGCATATCGGGCCAGCCGATGCAGACACAGACCCGCGCCCCCCGAAAACTGACCGGGAGGCGCGGGCGTCGGCGCGAAGCTTCGAACCTGGGTGCGGGCGTTAGCTGATCAGCTGACCCGCCTCGTTGAACTGGTACCACTTCAGGTAAATTCGCACCCAGCCGGTGGCCATCGCACCGCTGCCGTGGTGCAGGTAGAACCAGTGATCGCCGTCCTTAAACCAGCCCGTCACCATGGCCCCGTCGGCGGGAGACAGGTAGTACCAGGTGCCACCCACCTGCAGCCAGCCCGTCACCATGGCCCCGGTGTCCGGGTCCATGTAGTACCAGTGCACGCCATCAAGCACCCACCCCTTGGCCTGGGCGCCGGACGCATGATGGTAGTACCACACGCCCCGCTCGTTCACCCACCCGGTGCGCATGTAGCCGGCCGCATCGAAGCGGTAGGTGGCCCCATCGAGCACGAGCGTCGTATTCGAGGGGTAGCTGCCATCCTCGTAGCGGTACCACCAGCCGTGGACGTCCCACAGCCAGGTACCCGCCTGCGACGCGGGGCCTGCAGCACTCACGCGAACAGTGACGCTGGCACTCACCGAAGGCTGGGTCGGGTCGGAGACCGTGATGGTCGCCTCGCCGGCACCCACCGCGCTGACGACACCATCCTGGTCGACCGTTGCCACGGCCTCGTTCGAGGAGGACCACACCACGTCGGTCACGTTCGCGTCATCGGGCTGGTGAGTGGCGCGCACCGTCGCGGTTTCGCCGACCGTCATCGTGGCCGCCTGCGGCGACACCGACAGCGACGTCATCGCAACCGGCGTCACGACAACGGCCGCGCTCCCGCGGTTCACCGGCCAATCCCACGCCTGCAGGTACAGGCTCGAGGGGTTCTCGCCCAGCGCCTGCGCCACCTCCGAGAGGCGAACCTCGTAGTGCTGGTGGAACAGGCCATCGTCTGCGCGAGCGCTCGGGTTATCTTCGACGTGCCACATCGTCACCGCACCATCCTCGCCAAGCGAGAAACCGTAGCCTGCGATCGGCGAGGAATCGGTCAGATCGAAGGACAGCGTGCGCGCGTCCCCCTCACCCGCGACGGACACGTTCGAGACCGTGGGAGCCGCCGTATCCAGCCAGAAGCTGTAGCTGGTCCGGTGGGTCTGCGCCGAAGGGCCATAGTTACTGGCCTCGATCGTGACCGTGTAGCGCCCGTCCGGCAGCTCATTGCCGTCGGCGTCATAGCCGTCGAAGCGCGGGGCGCATCCGGGCGACATGAACTCGACGTTGTGCGAGGCGCGCCAGTGGTCGTCGTAGACGGACTTATCCGAACGATCACACGTGAAGCTGCGCAGGGTCTGGCCGGCCTCGTTCGTCAGAGTGAAGGTCAGCGAGGGGACGGCGCGCAACAGCACCGTTTCCGTGCCGATGCTGCGCCGGGCCTGCTCCTCCGCGGAACGCGAGATGACGACGCGGTCGGGGTCAATGCCGTCCGCCATCCGCGCATCCTCCTCCTGGAAGGGGTTGGACTGGCCGAAAGGCATGACACCGTGCGCGACCGTCGACCCGTAGCCGACCTTATGGTTGTTCGGCCACTGCTGATCGAAGACGTTGGGAGCGCCCCACGACCCATAGAAACCCATGTAGGGCACCGTCAGGTCGGGTTGCCCGTCAGTGCTCGTGAAGGTCACCGCGCCGTCGACGAATGTTCCGTTGGGAGTGTTCGCGTTCGAGTACGAGGCGAAGGCCTCGCGCGGAGTCACCGTCACGGTCACCGTCGCACTGGAGGAGGCGGGCACGGTCACCGAGTCCGCCGAGAACGTCAGGTCAATGCCCCGCCCCGCCCAGTTGGTCGCGTGCCGCGTGAACAGCCCGCTCTCGACGTTCTCGGACAGCGCCTGGCCGCCGAGCGAGTAAGTGTGGGCAGTGTCGGAGACGTTCGTCAGGTTCACCTGGAAGGTCCAGCCCTGCGTACCGTCCCCCAGGTCGGCCTTCGGGCGGGAGGGGTCAGCCGCGCCCACCACGGTCGGATACACGGGCGAGGTCGTGGCCGCCACCGCGTCGACGAGGCCCGCTCCGACGCGCCGCGGCGAATAGAAGGTCCCGTCCTCGCGGGTCGCGTCCGCGAGCGGGTGGGCGGTACCCATCAGGAAATTCGAGACCAGAGCGTTCTTCTCGGCAGCGCTCTTGCCCGCGAAAGCGGGGTCGGTCGCGACGCGCTGACGCACGAGGGCCGCGATCCCCGCGACTTGGGCCGAGGCCTCGGCCGTTCCGCTCTGACGGTCGTAATTGTTGCCGGGGGTGGCGGACATGACCCGACCGCCGGGCGCCGCAAGCTCGGGCTTGAGACGCAGGTCGGAGGTGGCTCCCGAGGAGGAGAAGTCGGAAACCTCAACCTTCGCGGGGACGGAGAGCGTCGCCGAGGGGCTCACGGTGACCTCGACGTAGCCGGACTCGGAAGCCGCGATTGCCTCGCGGAGGGCGTCCCCATCAGACTTGGTGATGGTTCCCGCCCGCACGCTAAACCAGCGATCCACGTCCGCCTTCTTGGGCGTGTCCGTGTCCCGCACGTACGCGAGCATGAGACCGGCGGGCTTGCTCGTGAGCGACTTCAGGTTCTTCAACTGCTGCTTGAGCTCGACGTCGCGCCCGCTATCGTCGGTGCCTCCCCAGTCTTCCAGGATGATCGTGCGCGACAGGTCCCCGTAGTTCGCCCCGAGATACTTCTCCAGGTCCGCCGTCGTACCGTTTCGGGCGTACACGACCCGGTAGGTTCCCTCCGCGAGGCTCTCGAAGCCGGGTGCATCACCCTGGTTCATCCTGGTGACGGTGCGGTAGCCGATGCGTCGGTCACCGAAGGTCACCGCCCCCATGATGTCCTGCTCGCTGACCGAGGCCACCGCCAGGGTGGACGAGTAGGACGCGGGGACGGCGATCATGCCGTTGTCCGGGTCGCTGGCGTAGCTTCCGCTTCCTTCATTTCCGGCGGGCGCGTTCACCGTGATGCCCGCGGCGTTCAGGTTCTGGTACACCTGCGAGTACAGCGCCTCGGAGTCCGAACTCATCCCCTCGATGGTCGCGAAGGACACGGTGAGGACGTCGGGGGCAAGGACAGCGGCGTCATCGAGGGCGGCCAGGAGCGCGCTGTCGCTGGCCGTATCGGCACCATCCTGCGTCACCTTCGCAACGATGAGCTGAGCCCCGGGAGCCGCGCCCTTGAATGCGCTGCCGTTGGCGGCCGCGAGGGCCGCGGCGTGCGTGCCCTCGGTGTAGGCCCCCCAGGTTTCGCGCCCACCGTCATCCGACCCCAGGACGTCCGCGTCGCCGTCCCCGTAGTCGTAGGCGAAGGGAATCTTGTCGCTCACCCACGCTCCGCCCTTGCCGGCGCCCAGCTGGCCGGTCACTGCGGCGACTGCATCCTTCGTGAGGCGCAGCGAGGCGGCGTCCACGGTCCCCGCGAAGGCCTCGTGCGAGGTGTCGAAGCGAGTGTCGATAACCTCAACGACCTGCCCCTCACCCGCCATGGCAGCGCGGTTCGCGCGTGTCATCTGCGAGGCCGTCCCCATGGCGGGGGCGTTATCGGAGTTCTGGCCGTCCTGGATCCCCCAGAAGTCGATGTCGTTGACCAGCGCGTGGCGCCCTTCGACGAACGCGCCCTCAACGCCGGGCGTGGCCTTGATGGCCGCCAGGGCCGAAGGCGGCGCCTTGATCGCGAAGCCCTGGAAGACGTGATGGTAGTCCCGCACGTCCTCGATGCTCGAGCCCGGCTTGGCCTGCGCCACGGCGTCACCGATGCGCTTCTTCGCCTCGGCGTAGCGGGAGGCCTGGTCGCCGGGCTCCTGCGCGAGCCGGACGATGACGGTGACCGCCGAGTCGTCCGCCGCCTGGCTGGTCGACGAGACCCGGGCGTCGGTCGCGTCGGCCGCGAAGGCGGCCGGCACACTGACGGCGGTGAGAGCGAGGGCACCGGTCGTGAGTAACGACAGTGCCAACAGGGGACGACGAGACATCAGCGGCCCACTTTCTTAACGGTTGGACAGATGGGCCCGACAAACATCGCACCCCACCGCTAGCGTAGCGCATGCACCCTTCCTCCGACATGGTTTTCGAGTATTTCTCTCGCGCCCTGTCAACGCCATCCATCGCGAACATAAAGGATAGACAAGGCAACTGACCAGGCCATTGAGGCTCGCATTCAAGGGGAATCCCTACCAGCCCGCACAACAGCGTGTCCGTGTACCGTCCCCGGCGGGTCGGGGTGACAGGACGCAACGCATTGGTCGCGAGTTACTCCCAGGCGTCGTGGGGCATCGTCGGCGCGTCGGCGGTGCATCGGCGGCGCTTGTGCGCTCGCTCTGCAGCGCCTCAGGCAGGATCAGCCCATCGGGAGGATTGTGCTTGTTCGGGAGGAATGCAGCTGGTCGGGGGCATTCGAGCCGTAAGGGAGCAATGCACCCGATCAGAACGGGTTGAATCTTCCCGATCAGACGTCGCGCCTCATCGGCAACAAGCGTCGTCGCAGAGCTGGCCGCCCCTTCCCCTGCCCCGTTCCTGTCGGCGACGCCTTTCCGGCGTTTATCGGCGCCTGTCCTACCCGCGCTTGTGCAGCAGGGTCCCGTCGGCGGCGCCCTTCCGGCATCTATCGGCGCCCCGCCGGGCAGCCCTGCACCGGTGAGGGGCATTGCACCAGTGAGGGAGCCTGACGCCAGGGGTACTA
>CATWCG010000168.1:0-4662 GCA_958349165.1 uncultured Actinomyces sp.
GCACCCGAACAGAAGGGGTGCAATGCCTACAGATCGGGTGCAATGCCTACACATCGGGTGCACGACCCCCGCCACAAGCTCACATGCGGACCTGCCCGAATGGAGGTCGACGGATCCGCCAGGCTTGGCTGTACCCGGCAGCGAACCCCCAACAACCAACAGGACCCAGCAGCGACACACCCCCAGACGGTCAACAGGACCCAGCAGCGACACACCCCCAGACGGCCAACCGGGCCCGGCAGCGAACCCCAACAAGCAACAGGGCCCGGCGGCAACGAACCCCCAACAACCAACAGCGCCCGACGGCGGCGCAGTCCAAACAGCTGGCTGGGCCCGGGGGCGGCAGGGCCTGACCGGCCTTCGAGGCGACGAGCCGAGCGGGCGGCTCGCGACGCAGACAACGAGCGGGCCACCGAGCGCGCGGCTCGCGGCGCTGCGCGGCATCAAGCCCGGGCGCGTCGCTCCCGCGGCGTCTAGGCCGGGGCGCGGGGCACACATGCAACGAACCCGGGCCCGGGGCGCGCACACGACGAGGCCGGGACCCGCCGCGCCAAACAGCGCAGAGGACCCCGGCCTCGTCAACAAGTCAGACCAGGCGATCCACCATGAGGTTCGCGAAGGCCTCGAGCGCGGTCCTCGCCTCGCCCTTGGGCAGCGGAGCCAGGGCAGCGACCGCGTCGCCGGCCCACGTGCGAGCCAGCTCGCGCGTCTCCTCCAGCACGTCATGGCCGCGCAGCTGCTCGACGACCGAGGCCAGGGCCTGGTCGGAGGACAGGTCACCCGTGAGCTCGCGCAGGATGCGCGCACCGGCCTCGTCGATCGTGCCGACGGCCTCGCGGCGGCGCAACAGGAGGACGGGCAGCGTGTCCACGCCCTCACGCAGGTCGGTGCCCGGGGTCTTGCCAGACTGCTCGCCCGAGGACGCCAGATCCAGCACGTCGTCGGCGATCTGGAAGGCGACGCCCACCTTCTCGCCGAAGTCGCTGACCACGTCGGCCACCAGCTGGCCGGCACCCGACAGCAAAGCGCCAAAGGAAGCGGCCGTCGACACCAGCGAACCGGTCTTATCCGCCAGGACCTGCAGGTAGAAGTCCACGCGATCCGCGCCGTCAACCGGGCCGAAGGTCTCGTTGAGCTGGCCCTCACACAGGCGCTCGAAAGTGCGCGCGTGGTGAGCCACAATCTCCGGGCCCAGCGACGCCACCAGCAGCGAGGCGCGGGCGAAGAGAATATCGCCGGCCAGGATCGCTCGATTGTTACCCCACAGGTGCTGGGCCGAGGGGACCCCGCGACGGGTCGGCGCGGAATCCATGACGTCGTCGTGGTACAGGGAGGCCAGGTGCGTCAGCTCGACCGCCGTTGCAGCCGTGATGACCGCGTCGTCGAGCGCGCGCTCGGGGTCGCCCAGCTGCGCGCAGACGAGGGTCAGGAGCGGACGCATCCGCTTACCGCCCGCGACCGCCAGATGACGCGTCAGCTCGTCCGTCAGGTCACGAGACGAGGAGACGGCGTCAAGAAGACGACGCTCGACGACCTCGAGCCCCGGGGTGATGCGGGACTCGAGGTCGGGAACATGAAGATCGGGTGTTTGAGCGCTCACGGGATCAGTATGACGATCTTTTCAAGCAGGCTCAACACGGGACCGGGGAACACGCCCAGGGCGATCGTTCCGAGCGCGCACACCAGGATGGCCAGAGCGGACAGGCCCTCCGAGTGGACCACCACGGATTCCTCACTGGGCTCAGTGAAGAACATGACGCGCACGAGGCGGAAGTAGTAGAACGCCGTGATCGCCGAAGCGACGAGGCCCACGATCGCAAGCCAGCCGATGCCGCCCTTGATCGCGTCCGAGAAAATCACGAACTTTCCAACGAAACCGCCAGTCAGCGGGATGCCCGCGAAGGACAGCAGGAACACCAGCATCGAGCCGGCGATCCACGGGTGCGTGCGGCCGATGCCCGCCCACTTCGACAGGCTCGTCGCCTCGCCCAGGACGTTGCCCTCCGCGTCGCGGCCGCGCACCAGCGCGATCACGCCGAAGGCGCCGACCGTCGCCAGGCCGTAGCCCAGCGTGTAGAACAACACATGGCCCGTGCCGCCCTTCTGGATCGCGAGGATACCCATCAGGATGAAACCCGCGTGAGCGATCGACGAGTACGCCAGCATGCGCTTGACGTCGCTCTGCACGAGGCCCGCGAAGGTACCGACGAGGATCGTCAGGACCGCGACGGCCGCGAAGACGTACACGAAGTCCCACTGCAGGTAGGCGGCGACGGCCTGATAGAAGCGGGCCATCGCGGCGAAGGCCGCGATCTTCACGGCGGCCGCCATGAAGCCCGTCACCGGGGTCGGGGCGCCCGTGTAGACGTCGGGGGTCCACGCGTGGAAGGGCGCGGCGCCCACCTTGAAGAGCAGGCCCACCATCACGCAGAACACGCCGATGAGGACCATCCAGTCCATGTTGACGTTGTTCGCGATGGCCGGTCCCAGGGACGAGATGCGCAGCGAGTTGGCGAAACCGAAGAGGAACGCCGAGCCCATCAGCATGAAGCCGGAGGAGAAGGCGCCCAGCACGAAGTACTTGAGCGCCGCCTCGAAGGACAGCTGACGGCGCCGACGCGCGGTCGCGGCCATGATGTACAGGGGCAGGGACATGACCTCGAGGGACACGAAAAGGGTCACGAAGTTGTCCGCGGCCGGGAAAATCATCATGCCGCCCAGCGAGAACAGGGTCAGCGGGAACATCTCCGAACGCTGGTAGCCCTTGCGCTCGGTGAGCTCCTCGGCGGCCGAATCCGGGCGGTCCGAAGGCTGGCCCGCGAACGCGCCGTCGCCGACACTCGTGCGGTCAGCCATCACCAGGATGGCCATGAAGCCGATGATCATGAGGATCGACTGCGCGGCGATCGTCAGCGGGTCCTCGATGTACTCGCCCAGCGAGGCCGGGGCGGCCACGACGGGCACCCAGCGCAGCGCGAGCATGACGCACGCGGCGGCGGTCGCCAGGATCGACAGGCCGACCACGATGGGGCGGCGCGCCTTGGCGGGGGCGAAGGCCTCGACGAGGATGCCGAGGACCGCGCCACCCAGGACGATGAGGATGGGTGCGAGGCTCAGCCAGTGAACCTCGGGGGCCTGGAAGTTAGCCATGGGTAGGACGTTCACTGTGCGCTCCCTTCAGCGGCGGCCGGAACCTGCGAGTTAGCCAGGTCGAGGTCTTGAGCAACCGGGGTCAGGGCGCTCACGAGGGGCGCCGACCAGATACCAAGGACGAGCATCGCGATGACGAGCGGGGTCATGACGCAGCGTTCGCGCGCCCCGAGGTCCGCGAGCTCCTCCTTGCCCTTGCCCGGGGCGCCGGTGAAGACGCGCTGGTAGGGCATGAGGATGTACATCGCGGCGATGACCACGCCGAGGACGGCGAAGAGGGCCAGCGGGCCGTTCACCGTCCAGGTGCCCATGAGCACCAGGTACTCGGGGACGAAGCCGGACAGGCCGGGCAGCGCGATCGACGCGAGGCCGCTCATCAGCCACAGGCCGGCGAGGACCGGGGTGACCTTCTGCATGCCGACGTATTCGCGCATGTCCTGCGTGCCTCCACGGCGCGACAGCCAGCCGGAGAGCAGGAACATCGCGGCGATCGACACACCGTGGGCGACCATGTAGAACATGGCGCCGACCAGGGCGATCTGCGAGCCGATGAAGATGCCGAGCACCATGAAGCCGAAGTGCGACACAGAGGTGTAGGACACGAGGCGCATGATGTCGTTCTGCCCGTTGGCGGACAGGCCGCCCCACAGGATCGAAATGACGGCCAGGACGCACATGACCCACTTGGCCGACGCGGAGGCGCCGGGGGTGAGCTGCAGGCACATCGTGATCATGCCGAAGGTGCCGATCTTGTCCAGGACGCCGACCAGCAGAACCGAGGTTCCGGGGCGGGCGACGGCGGCCGTGTCGGGCAGCCAGGTGTGGACGGGGACCATCGGGGCCTTGATCGCGAAGGCGACCATGAAGGTCACGAAGATGACCATCTGCATGGAGACGGGCAGGTTCGGCAGGACCTGGGTGAGCTGGTCCATGCGGAAGAAGGTCGTCACGTCCATGGGCGTGGCGGATGCCTTCGCCCACAGGTAGATGATGCCACCGAGCATGACCAGGCCACCGAAGAGCGAGTACAGCAGGAACTTCATCGCGGCCTTGTGCCGAGCCGCCTCGTCACCGACGCCGTAGCGTCCGATCATGAGGTACAGCGGGACCAGCATGGCCTCGAAGGCGACGTAGAAGACCACCAGGTCGTAGGCCCCGAAGATGAGGACCATGAACGCCTGGAGGGCGAGCACCAGCGCCGGGTAGGCGCCCCGGTCCTCGTTCTCATCCCAGCCGGCGACGAGCACGATCGGCACGAGCGCGAGGGCCAGGAGGATCATGACGAGGCCGAGGGAGGTCACGCCGAGGGACCAGGTGACGCCCATCTGCGGGATCCACGTGCGGGACTCGTAGAGCTGGTACGAGGCCGGGGCCGACCAGTCGAAGACGGTGGCGGCGGCGTAGACGCCGATGGCGAGCTCGACGAGAGCGATCGCCAGGGCGATAACGCGTCCGGCGGCCCGGCGCAGGGGCGGGACGAAGCCGAGGAGGGCCGCGCCCGCGGCCCTCCTC
>CATWCG010000169.1:0-4635 GCA_958349165.1 uncultured Actinomyces sp.
CGCGGGTACCTATCGGCCCTTAAAGAACGTGAAGAGCTGGCGCTCGCATTGAGGGGCATGCCCCAAACGCGCCGCAGCCCCCAATCCCGGAACCCGACGCGGCGTGCGATCCCCACCGCGGCAAGCCAACCCGGAAGCGGGGGCTGCAACACACCATCCATTGTGTGACGCCAAGCTCAAAAAACTGGGAGCTTTGGCTGAGAAAACCCTGGGAAAAGCGCGCGGGGTGGATACTCATCCACCCCGCGCGCCCCAGGCAGCAATCAGGCGATCACTTCGATGCGAGACGAGCGCCCTGCGCCAGCGCCTCCAGCTTCGCCCACGCAATCGACGGGTAGATGCGGCCGCCCAAGCCACAGTCCGTCGACGCCACGACTCGTTCGTCGCCCACAATGTCCGCGAACTGGCGGATACGCTGAGCCACCAGCTCCGGATGCTCCACAACGTTCGTCGAGTGCGACACCACACCGGGGATCAGGTACTTGCCCTCAGGCAGCGGGGTGTCGCGCCAGATCGTCCACTCGTGCGCGTGGCGAGCATTCGCCGCCTCAAACGTCAGGCCATTCGCGTTGACCAGCAGGGCCAGATCCACGATGTCCTTGAACGCAATATCCGTCGTGTGCGGGCCGTGCCACGAACCCCAGCACACGTGGAAACGCACCAGAGACGGGTCAATGCCCTCCAGCGCGTGGTTCAGCGCGTCAATACGCACGCGAGAGAACGCGCGGTAATCCTCAACGGACGGCTCCGGGTTCATCTGATCCCAGCCCTCCGCGATATCCGGCGCGTCAATCTGCACCGTCAGGCCCGCGTCCGTAATGCGCTTGTACTCCTCGCGCAGCACATCCGCGCAAGCCCACACCACGGCCTCGTCGTCCTCGTAGAACGCGTTAGCCACGCGAGCCGCCGAACCCGGCGAAATCGCCGCCACGAAACCATCCGACACGGGCTTGCCCACAGCCTCCAGCGCGTGCTTCACGCCCGCGATATCGCGCTCCACGGCCTCGGCGCCGATATAGGTCAGCTCACCCGTAATCGTCGGGAACGCAATCGGGTTACGGTTCGCAATGTGAATACCCGAATCCGGATCCGCGTACGCGTCCGCGAAACGCTGCCAGTCGCGGCGCTCAGCAAACGACGAGAAAGACAGACGACCGTCACGGCCAGCCGGGGGACGCACATCAAAACGCTGCACGTCCTCAAACGACAGACCGCCGAAACGCGAGAAGGAATACGTCCACCACGCGCCATAATCAACCGTGTCAATCATCGCGTGACCGTACTCGCCGTCATTGACGATATCCAGGCCAATCTCAGCCTGACGCTTCACAACGCCGTCAACCTGATCCTGCAGCAGCGACGTGAAATCAGCCTCGCCGAGCGAACCCTCACGGCGCGCACGATTCGCCTCGATCAGCTCCGGGGTACGGGGCAGGGAACCAACATGAGTGGTGCGAATGGTCATCGCAGTCCTTTCTCTTCTTTGTTCCCTCAGCCTACGTTTCGCGCGTCGAGAACGAGGCCGAATGTCCGAAGCGTGACCAATGCGATCAACCACTCATCTGGCCAGACACTAATTCACGCACGCACCCCTTGCGTTTTCCTTGCAATCACGCCCACAAGCGTCCACCCACTGACACGGCGACCCACTCGCTACAGCCCCCGAAATACCGCGCGAAAACCACCCTCACCCAGCCCCGGCCTCGTCCATGAGACGAAACCCGCACGGAAACGCAGCGCTCACGCTCCTACTGTTGAGTCATTACAAGGCAAAAGAAAGGCACATCATGAGTCGCCCGCTGCGCTCGGCAACATCTACCCAGGGCCGCAACATGGCCGGAGCACGCGCCCTGTGGCGCGCCACCGGCATGAAGGACGGCGACTTCGGCAAGCCGATCATCGCCATCGCCAACTCCTACACCCAGTTCGTCCCCGGCCACGTGCACCTGAAGAACATGGGTGACCTCGTCGCCGGAGCCATCGAAGCAGCCGGCGGCGTCGCCAAGGAATTCAACACGATCGCCGTCGACGACGGCATCGCCATGGGCCACGACGGCATGCTCTACTCCCTGCCCAGCCGCGACCTCATCGCCGACTGCGTCGAAACCATGGTCAACGCGCACCGCGCCGACGCCCTCGTGTGCATCTCCAACTGCGACAAGATCACCCCCGGCATGCTCCTGGCCGCCATGCGCCTGAACATCCCCACCATCTTCGTCTCCGGCGGCCCCATGGAATCCGGCGCCGCCGTCGAAGGCGTCGTCGAACACCGCCTCGACCTCATCGACGCCATGGTCATGGCCGTCGACGACTCCGTCAGCGACAACCAGCTCGCCAGCATCGAAGCCAACGCGTGCCCCACCTGCGGCTCCTGCGCCGGCATGTTCACCGCGAACTCCATGAACTGCCTCAACGAGGCCATCGGCCTGGCCCTGCCCGGCAACGGCACCACCCTGGCCACCCAGATCGAACGCAAGAAGCTCTTCACCGAGGCCGGCACGCGCATCGTCGACATGTGCCGCGCCTACTACGACAACGAGGACGACTCGGTCCTGCCGCGCTCCATCGCCACCAAGGAAGCCTTCGAGAACGCCATGAGCCTGGACGTGGCCATGGGCGGCTCCACCAACACCGTCCTGCACATCCTCGCCATCGCCAACGAGGCCGGCGTCGACTTCACGCTCGACGACATCGACGCGATCTCGCGCCGCGTACCCTGCCTGTGCAAGGTGGCCCCCAACTCCACGACCTACCACATCGAGCACGTCCACCGCGCCGGCGGCATCCCCGCCCTCCTCGGCGAGCTCGACCGCGCCGGCCTGCTCCACCGCGACGTCCACTCCGTCCACTCCGACAGCCTCGAGAGCTGGCTGGGTGCGTGGGACGTGCGCAGCGGAACCGCCACCGACGAGGCCAAGCACCGCTTCCTCGCCGCCCCCGGCGGCGTGCGCACCACCCAGGCCTTCTCGACCGCCAACCTCTTCGAGTCCCTCGACACCGACTCTGAGGCTGGCTGCATCCGCTCCGTCGAGCACGCCTACACGAAGGACGGCGGCCTGGCCGTCCTCTACGGCAACATCGCCGCCAACGGCGCGATCATCAAGTCCGCCGGCATCGACGAGTCCCTCTTCCACTTCGTCGGCAAGGCCTTCGTCGTCGAATCCCAGGAGGAAGCCGTCGAGGCCATCCTCAGCAAGCAGGTCACCGAAGGCGACGTCGTCGTCATCTTGTACGAGGGCCCCAAGGGCGGCCCCGGCATGCAGGAAATGCTCTACCCGACCTCCTACCTCAAGGGCCTGGGCCTGGGCAAGAAGTGCGCGCTCATCACCGACGGACGCTTCTCCGGCGGCACCTCCGGCATCTCCCTCGGGCACATCTCGCCCGAGGCCGCGGCCGGCGGCGCGATCGGCCTCGTGCGCACCGGCGACGAGATCGAAATCGACGTCAACAACCGCGTCCTGCGCGCGAACGTGAGCGACGAGGAACTCGAGCGCCGCCGCGCCGAAAAGGGCGCCGCGCCGTGGAAGCCCTCCAAGCCTCGCCCCCGCCAGGTCTCCGACGCCCTGCGCGTCTACGGCATGCTCGCCGCCTCCGCCGACAAGGGCGGCGTGCGCGTCCTGCCCGACTGGGCGTAAGCGGGGCGCCTACAATCGTGGGCATGCATGGAGAGTACAAAGTCCCCGGAGGAAAGCTCGTCGTCGTCGACACCGACGTGGAGGAAGACCGCCTCGCGCGCGTGAGCGTGTCGGGCGACTTCTTCCTCGACCCCGACGACGCGCTCACCCGGATCACCGCCTCCCTCGAAGGGGCCCCGGCCTCGTCGAGCGCCAAGGACTTGGCCGCGCGCGTCGCCGGCGCCCTCCACGAGGGCGACACCCTCACGGGCGTGACCCCCGAGGCCGTCGGAATCGCCGTGCGTCGCGCGCTGGGCGCCGCCCTGTCGTGGGACGACATCGATTTCGACGTTATCCACGGCCCCGTCGTCGATCCGATGATCAACGTCGCCATGGACGAAACCCTGGTCGAGGATGTGGCCGCGGGGCGCCGTAAGCCCTTCATGCGCCTGTGGGAGTGGAACGGCCCGCAGGTCGTCATCGGCTCCTTCCAGTCCTACCAGAACGAAATCCAGCAGGACGGGGTCGAGCGCTACGGCATCACCGTGTCGCGGCGCGTCACCGGCGGCGGCGCCATGTTCATGGAGCCCGGCAACTGCATCACCTACTCGCTCGTCATCCCCACCGCCCTGGTGGAGGGGATGAGCTTCGAGCAGGCCTACCCGTACCTGGATCAGTGGGTCATGGAGGTCCTGGACAAGCTGGGCATCAAGGCT
This sequence comes from uncultured Actinomyces sp., assembly GCA_958349165.1. Lineage (GTDB taxonomy): Bacteria > Actinomycetota > Actinomycetes > Actinomycetales > Actinomycetaceae > Pauljensenia. The sequence goes on from CATWCG010000169.1 coordinate 4,331, forward strand.
AAGTACGTGCCGCTCAACGACATCGCCTCCGAGTTCGGCAAGATCGGCGGCGCCGCGCAGAAGCGCTGGGCCAACGGCTACATGGTCCACCACGTGACCATGGCCTACGACATCGACGCCATCAAGATGAACGAGGTCCTGCGCATCGGCATGGAGAAGATCCGCGACAAGGGCACGCGCAGCGCCGTCAAGCGCGTGGACCCCATGCGCTCCCAGACCGGCCTTCCCCGCGAGGAGATCCTCCAGGCGTTCTTCGACCACTTCAAGGAGAAGTACAACGCCACGGTCGGCACCATCACCGACGA
>CATWCG010000170.1:0-4632 GCA_958349165.1 uncultured Actinomyces sp.
GTCGAGGAGGTGCGCACTCCCCTGCGCACACGCTCCGCGACCCACACGAGCGTCGACGTGTGCGCCATCGAGCAGACCTACGTGTGCGGGGATGGCACGGTCACCTGGCATCACGGGCCGACGAACGTGTCGACGCGAGTCACCGACTACGATCTGCTACGACTGCCCGGACTCGAGTTCATCCGCAACATCGAGCTGTTCCTCCCCACCCACACGCTGCCCACGAAGTCCACGTGGTTCACCCTCACCCCAGCGGCGCTGACCTCAATGGGGATCGACGCCGCGGACTTGGCGGGCACGCTGCACGCGACCGAGCACGCGATGATCGGGATCCTGCCCCTCGTCGCGACCTGCGACCGCTGGGACCTGGGCGGCCTGTCCACCGAGCTGCACGACGACACGGGCGCGCCCACCGTCTTCATTCACGACGCGTTCCGGGGCGGCGCCGGGCACGTGCTCGCCGGCTTCAACAGCGCGCGGGCGTGGGTGGCCGCCACACTCGAGGCCGTCTCCTCCTGCGACTGCGAGTCCGGGTGCCCGCGGTGCGTCCAATCCCCCAAGTGCGGCAACGGCAACGAACCCCTGTCCAAGCAGGGGGCCATCACGCTGCTCGCCTACCTGCTGGACCGCGCGCCCGGGGCGGATAGCTCGACCGACTGACGGAACGACTCGAAGCTGTCTGCCGGACCGCGCGCCCGGGAACGGATGGGGTCGCCGTCACAGCACACGGGCCAGGCGGCCCCGCAAGGAGAAAGAGCCCGGGGACGAATGGGGGTTTTGCACCAGTAGAAGAATCCTGTCGGCGTGTCGCCGGCGTGTCGCGGCTCTAATGTTGCAAATCCCCCCACACAGCCGCCCGTACCAGGCAGTACGCGCACGGCCAGACAACCGCGAGTAGCACCGGGGCATGAACGGCCAGGCCGCCGCGAGTAGCACCAGGGCATGAACGCCCAGGCCGCACGCGGAGCGCGAGCAGCGGCACGCCACCTCGCCCAGACCACCTCGCCGACCACTCGCCCAGACCACCCGCACATACTCGAAGGGGCCGGCCATGAGGCCGACCCCTTCGAGTATCCCATCAACACAGTGCAAGTCTCCCGATGCGCTCCCTTTCCCGGATCGCCCCGGTGGGCGATTCCTTTAGCTTGATGGCTCTTACTGTAGGAGCCATTCCTGAGGGCACCATTGAACGAAGCTGATAGTTTCCTGGGAGTTTTTCAGGTGACGCTTCCAGCCCTGGCCCGCGCGCGAAGAGTCGCCATCTCGCCCAGGACGTCGACCGCCTCGCGCAGGACCACCCGGCAGTCGCTGCCCCGCACTTCGCAGGTCTCGATGTCGGCGCCGTTGGCCTGCGCCACTGAGGCGGCGGCCGAGCAAGGCCGGTCCCCGACGTCCTCCCAGGGGGCGGTCACGGAGCGCTCGGCCCCGGCGAGCGCCGCCAGGTCCGCCACGGCCTGAAGGCGCACCGAGGCGGTGCGGGCGGCGCCGATGCCCGCCAGGAGCACCGACAGGGTCAGGGCCAGGGCGATGAGGCCGAGGCAGTTGATCGTCCCGGACCCCTCCTCGCTCCCACCGATCTCCCGCCGCGCGCGCCGTTCCCCTCTCACGACAGGTCCTCCTCGTCGATCGTCGTGACCGTGCAGTGTGCCTGCCCGCCGACCCATCCGGCGGCACCCCCATAGGGGGCGGTGCCACTGACGGTCACGAGGCCGTCCCCGCGCGTGACCGTGTAGGACCCCGACGGGAACGAGGCCGCGGCAACGCCCCCGGGATCGGCCTCGCCAATGGAGACGGCCCTGGCTCCCTCGCGCACGGCCTGACACAGGGACGATCCGGTCATCCCGGCCTGGCCGGCGGCCACGAGGACGCCGATGACCAGGGTGACGGCGACGAAGCACACGGCGTGTTCGACGGTGACGTATCCTCTCTCGTCGCGTGTCATCGCGTGTTGAGCGCCTCCTGGATGAGGGATTCGAGGGCCGCTCTCACCGCGTCGGACTTGAGGACGACGATGAGCAGGCCGGCGAATCCTGCGGCGGCGATGGTGCCGATCGCGTATTCGACGGTGGTCGCGCCCTCCTCCGGGTCCCTCTGTGCGCAGGGGTCGCTTCGATCCGGGTCGGTGCGAAGGTACTGGGAGGCGTCGCGGATCGTCCCCATGGCGGCGAGTTGCGCCCTGGTCACGGCGCAGTCGAGTCGGTCGATAATCTTCATTGATCTGTCCTTTCGTCGTGCGCGCGCTCGCGCGCAGGGCCAGTGTGCGCGCGATATTCACTCGCGTTCCACCCGGATCGAAGCCCCTGTGGATAGAGGCAACGCGACGCAACTGCCTGTGGATACAGCAAGGGGACGCGCGCACAACACGCGCCCGACTGGGCGACGTGCGCGCCGGTCCGGTCTCATTCGTGCTCCCGAGCAGACAAGGCCGAGCGCGGGCGGCTACAGTGTCACCGTTAGTTGTCGGAATCCTGCGGACAGAGAGCCAGCTATGAACCCCGAAGAAACCTATTCTGCGATCGAAAACCTCCTCAACGAGTGGCAGAGCCAGGCTGAACAGAAGGCAATCGACAGCCAGAAACTGGTCGATGACATCGCGCAGGTCGAGGTCGTCGCCGAGTCCCAGGACCGCTGCGTGCGCGTCGTCGTCGATTCCAACGGCGCGCTCACCGACCTCACCCTGTCCGAGGACATGTACGACTACGAGCCCGGTGAGCTCGCGGGCACGATCCTGGATCTGTTCACGCAGGCGAGGAGCGACGTGGCCGATCAGGTCCGTGACCTGACGAGCGCCGCCTGGGGTGCCGACAGCCCCGACGTCGAGGCCACGATGCGTTCCTACCGCAGCCCGCACCGCGGCTGATCGATCGGCGACGAATCTATCCTCCGATGCCGCCCATGAGGTGAGCGAGAAGGGGCGCGATCCCGAGGGCCAGGAAGGCCGGTAGGAAGAAGACGCCGAGCGGGCCGACCAGCCGGACGCTGAGTTCCTCGGCCTTGGTTCTCGCCTCGACGAGGCGCGTGCGTCGTTCCCAGGCGGCGCACCGGGCGAGCATCCCCTCCGGATCTGTCCCGCAGGTCCACGAGGCCTCAAGCGCCTCGCCCAGGGGCCTCGCCCAGGTCGGCGCGTCCTCCCACGCCTCCTCCCACGAGGCCCCCACGCGCAGGGCGCGGGCCGTCCAGGCGAGCTCCTCGTGCGCGCACGCCTCGGCGAGGGCCGCCAGAGCTCGGGGGATGGAGGCGCCGCACGCGAGAGCGGAGGCGACGAGGTCGCATGCGAGGGCGCCGTCGGCGGATAGCGCACCGCTCCCCGTGGGCGGCCCGGATGCCTCGGAGCGTCGGCAGCGCTCTAGGATTCTGCAGCACGAGGCGATGCCCGCACCCCACGCGGCCACGCCGACCACGGCACAGACGCTGCCCGGCCCGCCGCCCGTGTAGAAAGCCCAGGGTGACGCCCCGAGCGCCAGGGCAGCCCCCACCCCGACGAGCGGGAGCGCCGCGAGGACGCGCGCGGACATGAGCGGTCCGGCGGAGGCGACGCGGCGTGCTTCTTCCACGGCTTGGGCGTCGTCGATCGCGTCCCCGATGGCGTCGAGGACGTCCGCCAGGGGCGCGCCGAGGCCGCTGCTGAATCGGCAGGCCACGATGACGGAGGCTGCGCCGACACGCGCGGCCGCCTCCCCCGGCGAATTCCCGCCCGCCAGCATCGCGCGCCACCGCGTCGGCCGCGCCGCCCACTCGTCGTGGATGGGCGGGTAGGCGGCGTCGACGCCGCCCGAGTCTGCGGCTCCGATCCTGTCCATCGCGTGCGCCCAGGCAGCCGACGTGGGGGCTCCCGCACGGAGCCTGGTGGACACCTCGGCGACGAGGAGGGCGAGCTCGCGCACCTGCGGCGGCCCCTGGGCGCGCCCCCGGTGGCGACCCGACCCCTCCCACCACCGCATCGGGCTCGACGACCCGGGAGGAGCGACTCCTCCACGGGGAGGCGTTGGGACCGAGCCCGCCCAGGCGCGCACGATGCGGCGCTCTCGCCTCCCGCGCATGACGGACGCGACGCACCCGACCAGCAGGCACGTTCCGCAGGCCGCGAGCGCGAGGCCGACGGCGAGCCACGCCAGGCGCTGGATTCCCGCTCCGGCAGCCACGTCGACGCCCCTATGGAAACCCGTCGTCATAGCCCGGCCCTCCCGGCGAGGGTTGCCCAGGCCTGGTGCTCGATAACGCGCCCGTCTGCGGCGACGCTGAGCGCTGGCTCGCACGACAGGGCGCCGTATTCCCGCGTGATGACGCCGACCTCGGCCACCCAGCGGTGCCCGGATGTGTCTCGGCGCATGTGGAGGACGGCGTCGAGGGCGCTGGCGGCTTGCGCGGCGAGCGCGGCCTCGCTCATGCCCGCGAGCGCGCCGAGGGCGGCGAGCCGCGCGGGTACGTCGCGTGCGCCGTTGGCGTGAAGGGTCGCCCATCCGCCGTCGTGCCCGGTGTTGAGGGCGGTGAGGACGTCGCGCACTTCGGGCCCGCGGCATTCCCCGAGGACGAGTCGGTCGGGGCGCATGCGCATGGCCGCTCGCACGAGGTCGGTCAGGGTGACGGCGCCTCGTCCTTCGACGTTGGGGGCGCGCTCGATGAGGTGGACGC
>CATWCG010000171.1:0-4632 GCA_958349165.1 uncultured Actinomyces sp.
TCGTAAATTGTTCTAAATTGTTATTGTATTCCTGTTCGTCTAATGTTATGTTCATAGATTGGTTTGTGATGTTGCCCTTATTTAATAGCTGTGAGTGGTGTAGCTGTGCCTCAACGTTGTCGCATTCCTCTTTATCGCCTGCGAGTAGAATTGTCTTGTTTCTGAGTCCGTGATCGACGCGCTCTTTGAGTTTTATCCAGTTCTTTCCGACTGAGTCGATAGCAAAATATGTTGGGATGAGCGCAATGAGTGAATAGGAGAGGGGGAATAGAAATTGGTTTGCTATATCTTTGCATTCATCGTCGATTAGTCGTCCGAGGGCAAGGAGAACGGCTGCGATGAAGGCAAGACCTATGCAGACTAAGAACCGAGTGGAAATGCGCTTGGGGAAGTGTTGTACGCTGTTTTGATTCATAGTAGAAAATCCTGTGTTGTTCATGCGGCCACAGCGTCTATGACGCCCATGCCGAAGCTCGTGTGTGAGCCGACGTTCGTGTATGCGGACAGGGCCATGAGGCGCGAGAAGACCCGGGTCGCTTCGGCGCCCTCGACGCCGCTGATGCGCAGGTGGCCCTCGTGGGCCGGGATCCGGCGTGAACTCAAGCGGCCCTGCCTCGCGTTGCGCGGCATCGCCAGTGACACCATGGACGCGCGCGTGAAGTCCTGCGTCGCCAGCACGCTCGCCATAGCATCCCGGTCGATGCGTGGGGGAGCGAGCCTCCTGTTCCACGCCCACCAGCGCTGCTGCAAGCTCGTCGCAATCGTCGCCGGCGACAAGCTCGGCACATGATTCCCCTTCGACGAAAACGTCGTCGGCGTCACCAGGCGTATCTCCCACGTGGTGTCCTGATCGCGCTCGGCCAGCTCCTCCCACGACGCCTGATTGACGATCTGGCCCTCGGTCGCAACCAGCACCGCGTCATCCTCGGTTCCCGCCCCGAGACGCATGACGCCACCCCACGACAGCCACGCGTCAAGCGTGTCGACCAGGCGATCGTCCAGGAAGCGCACCTCGACCCCAAACCTGGACTCCGAATGGCTCAGCTCTCCGAGTGAATACGGCTTCACCCCACCCGCACCGTGCGGTGGTCGATGCGCCAGCGTCGGGAACCGCGCCGCCCTGGCCGGGCTGACCCCCGGCGGCAAGTCGAGTACCGCCGAGAGGGCAGCGTGAAGCCGCCTCGGCGTGGCCGGCACCCCCTCGGGCGCGTCAAAGCTCACGTAAACGGATGCTGGCATCGGTGCCTCCCATCACTCGCGTGTGACTACCGTCTCTGACCGTATCACACTTGAAGCGATAGATCACGCCCAACTGTCAAGGGGGCTGTGTAACCCCAAAGTTCCGCGTAAAGGCTTGTTGGAGGCCGAAAGTTAAGCCATAGACCGGCAGGAAGTTTCAATGTCTGAAGAAGTGTCAAGTGGACTGTTGGAGGAGAAGGGGCTCCTGGAGCCTTGGGCTTGACCAAAGTGTCAGCTCGATCGGTAGGCGGCCTCTAGCTGCCAGGCCGCGCGGCCCATGCAAGGGAGCAACAGTCAACAACATCCCTGGCCCGCCCCTCATTACCCCTCGCCATACCTCCCTCACCTCCCAAAGGTCAAGACTTCTTAAAATGTGAAACCCTCTAGGAGGTTTGTCAGCAACCTTGTAATCATTGTGAAATGGCGTGTTGTCTGGACTTGCCCAGGTGCCGCGTCTCCATCTGTACAGAAACGAGGAATGATGATGCATCAACGCTCATGGAAGACCCTCATCGCGGGAGGAGCCGCCCTCGCAGCCGGCCTCACCCTCTCCGCGTTCGGGGCCCCCACCCACGCGGAAGGCGTCGCGGGAATCACCTCCGAGGCTCGCGCCCAGGACGAGGTCATGAACTACGCGGTCAACCTGCCCGCCACCGCCTCGCGCTACGACTTCAACGCGGCCGTCTCCCGGGCCTCGGAACACGGCGTCGTCCTGGCCCAATACCCCGAATTCAACTCCTTCTTCGTCCAATCCGTGAAGGCCGCCTACGCGCCCGACCTCGGCAAGAGCCTCGTGGCCTCCGGCATCTCCTACGACTCCATCGGTCCCACCCGCTTTAAGACCGTCACCGGCGACGAGGTGCGCACCGAACAGCCCACGAAGACCGAATCCGAAGAAGCGGCCGTCAACGAGGCCGCGGCCGTCCATGAGACCGGCCTGTCCGCCGACTCCCAGCTCAACGACTTCACCCCCGACGAGGGCGACGCCAACGCCTGGGGCCTCGCCGCCATCGGCGCGGTCGACGCCCAACAGGTCGACGTGCCCCGCGAAAAGGTCACCGTCGCCGTCATGGACACCGGCATCGACCCCGACCACAAGGACCTGAAAGACCGCATCGACGCCTCCCGCTCCGTCGGCTGCCAGGTCAACGGCATCCCCAACCAGGACCCCTCCGCCTGGAAGGATGACCACTACCACGGCACGCACGTCGCCGGCACCATCGCCGCCTCCCACAACGCCTACGGCGTCGACGGCGTCGCCCCCGACGCGACCCTCATCGCCATCAAGACCTCCAACAAGGCAGGCTCCTTCTACCCCGAATACGTCGCCTGCGCCTTCGACTGGGCGGCCGAACACGACGTCGACGTGTCCAACTCCAGCTACTACATGGACCCCTACGCCTTCTGGATGCCCAACGAGGCCTCCCAGGCCGCGGGCCTCGAAGCGGCCTCGCGCGCGGTGCGCTACGCGAAGGACCACGGCGTCGTTAACTTCGCCGCCGAAGGCAACTCCAACGACGACCACGACAACCCGACGATCGACAAAGAATCCCCCAACGACGTTGAGGGCGCGGCCGTCGAGCGCAACGTCGCCGGCGGTATCGACGTGCCCTCCATGCTGAACGATTCCGTCCTGTCCGTCTCCGCCCTCAAGCTGCCCACCGGCACCGACCCGGCCACCGCGAAGCTCGAGCGCGCCGGCTTCTCCAACTACGGCAAGAACTCGGTCGACGTCGCGGCCCCCGGCCAGCGCATCTGGTCTGACCTGCCGACCTGGGAGAAGGAACCGCCCTTCGGCTACCTGTCGGGCACGTCCATGGCCTCCCCGCACGCCGCGGGCGTCGCCGCGCTGATCAAGGAGATCCACCCCGACTACACGGCCGACCAGGTCATCGCCCTCATGAAGAAGCAGGCGAACGAGAACTTCGACCGCCTCGCTGAACCCACCGACGGCAAGGAATACCGTGGCGCCGGCCTGGTCAACGCCCTGGCCGCCGTGCTCAAGGACCAGCCGCGTCCCGTCCTGGGTAGCATCGAGTACTCCTACGACGGCGCCACCGACTGGCGTCCGCTGGCCGACGCCCACCTCGCCGGCACGATCTACGTGCGCGCCACCGTCTCCGGCCCCGTCACCAAGGCGACCCTGACGGTCATGAACCAGGAGCCCGTCACCGGGGAGGGAACCGGCGCCTTCACGGGCAACGACATCACGCTCATCGCCGGCCCCTACGACACGGCCACCTTTGACATGACAGACCCCTTCTCCTCGGTGACGCTCAGCGCCGAGGGCCGCAACAAGGACGAGCGCGCCGATGACGACGTCACCGACGCCGTGCACTTCCACGTGGACGACTCCGCCCACGCGGGCGGCTCCTGGGTCAACGACGCCGCCGGCTGGAAGTACTGCTACGAGGACTCCACCTGCGCGAAGAACCGCCCCGTCACCATCGGCGAGGACACCTACTACTTCGACGCTAACGGCCTCATGGTCACCGGCTGGGCCTCCTACAACGGGGCCTGGCACTGGATGGGCGCCTCCGGTCGCGCCGCCACCGGCTGGGTGAACGACCGCGGTACCTGGTACCTCCTCGACGACACGGGCGCGATGGTGACCGGCTGGGCCCAGGTCGGCGAGCGCTGGTACTACCTGTCCTCCTCCGGCGCGATGACGACGGGCTGGGCGTCCATCAACGGCGCCTGGTACTACCTGGACGCCTCGGGCGCAATGGCGACCGGCTGGGTCAACGTGAACGGCACCTGGTTCTACCTGACCTCCACCGGCGAGATGGCCCGCGGCTGGGTGAACGACGGCGGCACCTGGTACTACCTGCACGCCTCGGGCGCGATGGCCACCGGCCGCACGCTCATCGACGGCACGTGGTACTCCTTCGCCCGCTCGGGCGCCTGGCTCGGCTGAGCCACTGAGGGACGAGGCCGGGGCCGCCTCCCGCGGTCCCGTGACTTCGCGCCCGGGCGCTGAGAACCGCCACATACGACAGGGGCGGGTCCGAACACATCGTTCGGACCCGCCCCGTCGTCTCTCACAGGTCCCGGGAGAGATCCGGGCGCGCCCCCACTGTGCCCCGGGGCGCGATGGGTGTTCAACCCAGCGAATCGAAGAGAACCTGCAGGCCCTCACCCATGGTCGGGTGCGCGATCGGCAGGAAGCGCAGCTGCTCGTAGGTCAGGCCGCCGGCCATGGCGACATGCACGGCCGTGATGACCTCGGAGACGTTCGGGCCGATCAGCGTGGCGCCCAGAATCTGGTGCGTCTTCGCGTCGACGACGGCCTCCCAGAAGCCATCGCCCGCGTAGCGCAGCGTCTTGGCGCGCGGAATCGCGGCCGTGGGAACCTTGGCGATACGCACGTCCAGGCCGGCTTCGCGCGCCTCG
>CATWCG010000172.1:0-4607 GCA_958349165.1 uncultured Actinomyces sp.
GCGGCCCCAGGCGCACGCTGCGCCCGCCCGCCGACATCGACGAGACCAGCAACAGCATGGCCCGTCGCGCACCCGATGCGGCCATGATCTCAGGCGTCCAGGTAACGCACGCGCGCGTCCAGCTGATGGAGCTTGCGCGTGAAGTGCTCGTAACCGCGCGAGATCACGTCGATACCCGACACGGTGGACGTGCCCGTAGCGGCCAGCGCCGCGATCAGGTGCGAGAAACCACCGCGCAGATCCGGGACCTCAATATCCGCGCTGTGCAGCGGGGTCGGGCCCGAGATGACCGCCGAATGGTAGTAGTTCTTCTGGCCGAAGCGGCAGGGCGTCCCGCCCAGGCACTCGCGGTAGACCTGGATGTTCGCGCCCATCTTGCGCAGCGCCTCGGTGAAGCCGAAGCGATTCTCGTACACGGTCTCGTGCACGATGGACAGGCCCTCGGCCTGGGTGAGCGCCACGACGAGGGGCTGCTGCCAGTCCGTCATGAAGCCCGGGTGCACGGCCGTCTCCAGGGCGATCGAGTGCAGCGGCTCGCCCGGGTGGTAGAAACGGATGCCGTCGGCGTCGATATCGAAGGCGCCGCCCACCTTGCGGAAGGTGTTCAGGAAGGTCGTCATGTCGGGCTGGTGAGCGCCGCGCACATAAATGTCGCCGCGGGTTGCCAGCGCGGCGGCCGCCCAGGAGGCTGCCTCGATACGGTCCGGCAGCGCCGTGTGACGGTAGCCGGTGAGCTTCGCCACGCCCTCAATGCGGATCGTGCGGTCCGTGTCCACGGAAATGATCGCGCCCATCTTCTGCAAGACGTTGATGAGGTCAAGGATCTCCGGCTCGATGGCCGCGCCCTTCAGGGTCGTGATGCCCTCGTTGCGAACGGCGGTGAGCAGGGTCTGCTCGGTGGCGCCCACCGACGGGAAGGGCAGCTCGATGATCGCGCCGTGCAGGCCCGTGTCGGGGCGCTTGATGTGCACGCCGTCGGGCTGCTTATCGACGATCGCGCCGAACTTGCGCAGCGTCTCCAGGTGGAAGTCGATGGGACGCCCGCCAATCGCGCAGCCACCGAGCTCGGGAATGAAGGCCTCGCCCAGCTGGTGCAGGAGAGGGCCGCAGAAGAGGATCGGGATGCGCGAGGCGCCCGCGAGCGTGTCGATGTCGGAGCGCGAGGCGACCTTGACGTTGGAGGGGTCCATGCGCAGCGTGCCGCGGTCCTGATCGAAGTCGATCTGAACGCCGTGCAGGCTCAGCAGGTCCGAGACGACGTCGGTGTCGCGGATGAGCGGAACGTTGTACAGCTCCGAGGGGGTGTCGGCGAGCAGCGAGGCGACCATGGCCTTGGGCACGAAGTTCTTGGCACCGCGAACGGTGATCTCGCCGCGCAGCGGGTGACCGCCCTCGACTTGCAGGATGGATGACATGAGCGCTCCTCACTAAGACGTAACTGGCCCCTACTCTAGCTAGGTAGGGGCCAGTGTGCGAAGTCGTTCAGTCGCGGGCGGACACGACGTCTTCCTTGGGGAGGAATTTCGCCGGGAGGGTGCGCGGCTTGAAGGACGGGCGCGCGGCCTCGTAGGCCTCGATCTCGTCCTCGTGGCGCAGGGTCAGGGCGATGTCGTCGAGGCCCTCCATGAGGGTCCAACGCACGTAGTCGTCGATCTGGAAGGTGCCGGACAGGGCGCCGGCCCGCCACGTCTTGTCTTCGAGGGACACGGTGACCTGGGTGCCGGGCTCGGCCTCGAGGAGCTTCCACAGGGACTCGCAGTCTTCCTGGGAGATGATGCCGGTGACCAGGCCCTGCTTGCCGGAGTTTCCGCGGAAGATGTCGGCGAACTTGGGGGCCAACACGACGCGGAAGCCGTAGTCCTTGAGGGCCCACACGGCGTGCTCGCGCGAGGAGCCGGTGCCGAAGTCGGGGCCGGCGACCAGGACGGAGCCGTTCTTGTAGGCCTCCTGGTTGAGGACGAAGTCGGGGTCGCCACGCCAGGCGGCGAAGAGGGCGTCCTCGAAGCCGGTGCGTGTCACGCGCTTGAGGTAGACGGCGGGGATGATCTGGTCGGTGTCGACGTTGGAGCGGCGCAGCGGGACGCCGGTGCCGGTGTGGGTGATGAACTTTTCCATGGTGCGTCAGTCTTTTCTTCCATGGGGGACGAGGCCGTGGCCCTCCCCCGTGATCGGGTGGCGGAGGGCGGGCCTCAGAGGTCGGCCGGGGAGGACAGGGTGCCTCGCACGGCGGTGGCGGCCGCGACGAGCGGGGACACCAGGTGCGTGCGGCTACCCTTGCCCTGGCGGCCTTCGAAGTTACGGTTCGAGGTGGAGGCGGAGCGGTCCCCCGCGTTCATCGTGTCGGGGTTCATGCCCAGGCACATGGAGCAGCCGGCGTTGCGCCATTCGGCGCCGAAGTCGGTGAAGATCGTGTCGAGGCCCTCGGCCTCGGCCTGGAGGCGCACGCGGGCGGAGCCGGGCACGACCATGACGCGCACGCCCTCGGCCTTGCGGCGTCCCTTGACGACGGCGGCGGCGGCGCGCAGGTCTTCGATGCGCCCGTTCGTGCAGCTGCCGATGAAGACGGTGTTGACGGCGATCTCGCGCATCGGGGTGCCGGCCTTGAGGTCCATGTATTCCAGGGCGCGCTCGGCGGCCGCACGGGCGGTCTCGTCGGTGAAGTCCTCGGGGTTGGGGACGGTCGCGGACAGGGGCACGCCCTGGCCGGGGTTCGTCCCCCAGGTCACGAAGGGTTCGATGTCGGCGGCCTCGAGGACGACCTCGGCGTCGAAGACGGCGTCCTCGTCGGAGGCCAGGGAGGACCAGTATTCGACGGCGCGGTCCCAGTCCTCGCCCTCGGGGGCGTGGGGGCGACCCTTGATGTAGTCGAAGGTGGTCTGGTCGGGGGCGATCATGCCGGCGCGGGCGCCCGCCTCGATCGACATGTTGCAGATCGTCATGCGGCCCTCCATGGAGAGCTCCCGGATCGCCTGGCCGCGGTATTCGAGGACGTATCCCTGGCCGCCGCCGGTGCCGATCTTGGCGATGACGGCGAGGATGATGTCCTTGGCGGTCGAGCCCTGGGGCAGGGAGCCGTTGACGCTGATCGCCATCGTCTTGAAGGGCGCCATCGGCAGGGTCTGGGTGGCCAGGACGTGCTCGACCTGGCTGGTGCCGATACCGAAGGCCAGCGCGCCGAAGGCACCGTGCGTGGAGGTGTGGGAGTCGCCGCACACGATGGTCATGCCGGGCTGGGTGAGGCCCAGCTGGGGGCCGACGACGTGGACGATGCCCTGGTCGGCGTCGCCCAGGGAGTGCAGGCGGATGCCGAACTCCTGCGCGTTCTTGCGCAGGGTGTCGATCTGGGTGCGGCTCGTGATGTCCGCGATCGGCAGGTCGATGTTGACCGTGGGCGTGTTGTGGTCCTCGGTCGCGATCGTCAGATCGGGGCGGCGCACCTGGCGGCCGGCCAGGCGCAGGCCCTCGAAGGCCTGGGGGCTCGTGACCTCGTGCACCAGGTGGAGGTCGATGTACAGCAGGTCGGGGGCGCCGTTCTCGCCCTTGGAGACGATGTGGTCGCGCCACACCTTTTCCGCCATCGTTCCGCTCATTAGTCCTCCTCTGGTCCCCGCTGTGGAGACACGGTGTCGTCATGTTTCGTCACTTAATGGAAGCGCCTTCATCTCACAGTGACCTGCTGATCTCACGTCTCGGACGCTCCTTTGATGCGTTTCACTATCCGACAGTTTGCCATCTCAAAAGCTGAGATATTAAATAGTTGTATGGAAGAGCAAACATCCAGTGGCGTTGGCGTCCTCGACAAGGCAGCGCTGGTCCTCAGCGCTCTCGAGGCGGGACCGGCCACGCTCGCACAACTCGTCACCAGCACCGGCCTCGCCCGTCCGACCGCCCACCGTCTCGCGGTGGCCCTCGAATATCACCGCATGGTCGCGCGCGACATGCAGGGACGTTTCATCCTGGGCCCCCGCCTGCAGGAGCTCTCCTCCGCGGCCGGCGAAGACCGCCTGCTCCAAGCCTCCATGCCCGTCCTCCAGGCCCTGCGCGACCACACGAAGGAATCCTCCCAGCTCTTCCGCCGCCAGGGTGACTACCGCGTGTGCGTCGCCGCCTCCGAACGCGAGATGGGGCTGCGCGACTCCATCCCGGTGGGCGCCACGCTCTCCATGAGCGCCGGCTCCGCCGCCCAGGTCCTGCTCGCCTGGGAGGAACCCGACCGCCTGCACCGCGGCCTGTACGGCGCTTCCTTCAACGCGACGATGCTCTCCGAGGTCCGTCGCCGCGGCTGGGCCCAGTCCGTCGGCGAACGCGAACCCGGCGTCGCCTCCGTGTCCGCGCCCGTGCGCGGCCCCTCCGGTCGCGTCCTGGCCGCTCTGTCGATCTCCGGCCCCATCGAGCGCATGGGTCGTCAGCCCGGGCGCCAGCACGGCCCCTCCGTCATGGCCGCCGCCAACCGCCTCTCTGAGTTTCTGGCCACCGTCGAGGACGCCGCAGAGCTCTAAGCCTCACGCAAGACATACCAGACGGGGAGGGCCGGGACGATCACACGTCCCGGCCCCGGGCGCTTATACACAACTCCGAGCCCACCAGACCGCACTACCTGGCGTATG
>CATWCG010000173.1:0-4604 GCA_958349165.1 uncultured Actinomyces sp.
CTCCTTGACACGGCTGAGAGGAACGCGATCCTCGCGCTCTTTCAGGTCCTCCAGGACCCCCACGATAATGTCATCGAGAACGCTCACGACGCTCCCCTTTCACCGAGAAACAGTTGGACGCCATCAAGGCTAGCGAATAAAAGGGACGCCCGGGCGAAGCGTCCGGCCGCGCGTCTCACGACAGCGGGGCCAACGTCGAGGCGCGCACGACGGATTCGACCGCGGCGGCGGCCTTATTGCGGGACTCCTCGTACTCCAGCGCCGGCACCGAGTCTGCGACCACGCCAGCACCGGCCTGAACCGAGGCCACGCCGTCCTTGAGGGAGGCCGTGCGGATGGCGATCGCCAGGTCGGCGTCCCCGGACAGGTCGAAATAGCCGACAACGCCGCCGTACACGCCCCGCGCGGCCGGCTCGAAGTCGTCAATGAGCTGGATCGCACGAGGCTTGGGCGCACCCGAGAGGGTACCCGCCGGGAAGGTCGCAACCAGGGCATCGAGGGCATCCGCATCCGGCCGCAGGACTCCCGTCACGGTCGACGAAATGTGCTGGATGTGAGAGAAACGCTTGAGCTCCATGAGCGTGGACACCTCAACCGAGGCGGGATCGCAGACCTTCGACAGGTCGTTGCGCGCCAGATCGACGAGCATGACGTGCTCGGAGAGCTCCTTGGGATCTTCCAGGAGCTCCGCAGCCAGGCGGTGATCCTGAGCCGAGTCGGCGCCACGGGGACGCGAGCCAGCGATCGGGTACGTCCACACGCGACGACCCTGCGCCTTGACGAGCGTCTCCGGGGAGGAACCCACGACCTCGACGTGGCCGCCGTGCTCGTCGGGCAGATCCAGGTAGTACATGTAGGGCGAGGGGTTGACCGTGCGCAGGACGCGGTACACGTCCACGCCGCTGGCCTCGGTCGACACGTCGAGGCGCTGAGACAGGACGATCTGGAATGCGTCCCCGTCCGTGATCGCGCGCTTGGCGGCGTTGACGGAGGACTCGAAGTCGGTGCGGCGCGTGCGCTGGCGGACGGCCGGGGGTTCCTGGCCGCTCACCCCCAGCACCGCCGGGGTGATGGGCGAGGCCAGTTGGCTCGTCATGGCGTCGAGCCGCTGGATCGCGCGGTCGTAGGCGCCATCGACGCCCTCATCGGAGCCGTTCAAGTTCCACGCGATGGCCATCAGGTACACCGATCCCGTCGCATGATCGATCGCGGCGACCTCCGTGGCAAGCACGAGCGTCGCGTCGGGGACGTCGGAGTCCTTGGGCGCAGTCGCGGCCAGGGTTGGCTCCCATTCGGGAATGATGCCCCATCCCAGCGATCCGACGAGGGCACCCGTCAGCGGGGGCAGGCCCTCAATGGGCGAGGCCGCCAGCTGCTCGAGCGCGGAGTGCATGACCTCCAGGAACGTCCCCTCCACGACGGCACCCTCCGGGTGTGCACCCACCCACTGCGCGTGGCCGTCGCGTGCCACGATGGCGCCCGCGCTGGAGGCTCCCACGAAGGACCAGCGGCCCCAGGAACCCCCGTGCTCGGCGGATTCGAGAATGAAGCTGCCGTAGTCGCCGTGGGCGAGCTGACGGTAGACGCCGACGGCGCTGAGCTCGTCAGCGAGGACGCGGCGCACGACGGGAATCACGCGCCTCGACGTGGCAAGCGAGGCGAAAACGTCACGAGGAGGCCAGGTCTGACCCCATTCGAGGCTGACAGGCTCGGAGAGATGCGAAGGCGTCGTAATACTCACCGTGTCATTGTCCCATCACAAGCGGTCTTGGGCCCGACGGGTCCACGATGAGGCGCGTGACACCGACCTACAGCCAGTCGGGCACGACTCCCCAGGCGATCGCACCCACGAGGGCGGAGCCGATCATCCACGGGCCCATGGCGACCCGCGACTTCGTGCCGGCCGAGCCCACGACGATCTTCCACAGGGCGGCCAAACCAGCGGATATGAAGGACAGGGCGAGCGCGAAGACGGCGGCGTGCAGCCCGACGGAGCCCACCATGGCCCCGAGCACGGGCGCGAGCTTCACGTCGCCCCCGCCCATTCCTCCGGGCAAACGGTTCAGGATCGCGACGGGGACGAGCCAGATGAGCGCGCCCACGGCAAAGCCGATGAGTCGCCCAGACCACATCGGGGAAATCAGGCACCCGATGAGGGCACCAACGATAACGCCGATCCCCATGACCACCGTGTACATGTTGGGAAGCCGGTGCGTGCACGCGTCCACGTAAGCGCTGAGGGCGCCGATCATGGCGACCGTCATCACCGCCGGCATGCCGGGTCGCATCTGCGCGGCGACGAAGAAGACAGCGCCGACGATGGCGGCGCCCCACACGATCGCGTTACGCGACAGTGGCTTTTGGGTCACCTCGATGAAGTATCGGCGCTGCACCCTCCACCCGGAGTGCCACAGCCATCCCAGAATAATGATCCACGTGAGAAAGCCCGAGACGAGGGACAGGTCGGAACTGATGCGAGGCGGGAGCCACTCGGCGATCACGGGTGCCCCTCTCCCCCTCTCACTCGCGCGCGCCGCTCGAGCTCCTCCTCCAGGGCGGCGCGCATGAGGGCCGGGTCGGGGCTGCGTCCGGTCATCAGCTGAACCTGAGCGGCCCCCTGATAGACCAGCATGTCGGTACCCTCGGCCACGACCGCCCCGGCGCGCTCGAAGGCTGCCCGCAGGGCGGTGTCGCGCGGAGAGTAAATGACGTCGAGCAGGACCTGGTCCTCTCGAGGCGAGAGGGCGGCCGCGAGCGGATCCGCGACCGTGGCTGGCAGGGTCGAGATGAGGACGTCGCAGGCAGCCGCCACGGCGGCAACCGCACGCATATCCGACCACATCACCTGCTCGACGCCGACACCGAGGCGGGACGCAGCAGCGATCACCGAGCCGGGGCCGCCAAAACGCCGAGCCGCCACTGTGGTCGTCGTGATCCCGAGCTCACCCAGGGCAGCCAACGCAGACGAGGCCGTCGCGCGGGCCCCCAGGACCAGGGCGCTCGTCGGAAGCGGCACCCCCGCCTGGTCACAGGCGCGCCTGATCGCCGAGGCGATGCCGGCCACGTCCGTATTGAATCCCGCGAGCACCCCGGCGGAGGGGACAACCGTGTTGACGGCTCCGACCGCGCTGGCCAGCGGGTCGATGGCGTCGAGCAGCCCCATGATCGCCTGCTTGCACGGCATCGTCACCGACAGACCACGGAAGGAGTCGTCGAGGCCCGCGATGAAGGCGGGCAGGGTCCCCTCGTCCACCTCGCAGAGCCGGTACTCCCAGCCATCGATTCCGAGCTGGCCCCAGGCCGCTCGGTGGATCACCGGGGAGAGCGAGTGCGAGATCGGGGAGCCGATGACCCCAGCCCAGGCCGTCATGATTGGGGGCTGCACTGGTCGGCGTGGGTCTTGCAGTACTCGACCAGCTTCTCCTTGTTCTTCTCGTGATCGGCCGCGTTGGAGGCGAAAAGGGTGTCGCCCGTGTTCAGGTCGACCGTCACGAAGTACAGCCAGTCGCCGTCGGCAGGATTCAGGACCGCCTTGATGGCTTCCAGGCTGGGCTGGTTGATCGGCGTGGGAGGCAGGCCCGCGTGCAGGCGCGTGTTGTAGGGGTTGTCGGCGTCCAAGTCGGCCTGGGTGGGCAGGCCGCCCTCCTTGCCGACGCCGTACAGCGTCGTCGAGTCCATGCCGAGCACGCCCTTCGTCTCGCCCTCGGTGTCAGCCAGGCGATTGTCGATGACGCGGGCGACCATCGGCATGTACTTCGAGTTCGTACCCATCTCGCCCTCGACGATCGAAGCCTTAATGAGGACGGTCTCGCGGTCCGCGGCGGGCACCCCCAGCTTGTCCAGCTCTTCGACCGTGGCCGCAACCATACGGGCGATGACGCTCGTCGGCGTGTCGTCCTCCTCGACCTTGTATTCGCCGATGTGCAGCCAGCCCTCGACGTTGCCGCCGGCCTCGGCGGGCAGTCCGATGGCCGCGGTGTTCGCAAAGGCCTGTTCGACCTCGGCCTCGGAAACGTCCATGACGTCGACGATGCGCTTCTTGATCACCGACATGCGTTCGCCCGCCAGGACCGTCACGGTCGAGTCGACGCGATTCATGGGATCGAGCAGAACGGCAAGCGCATCGGCGGCGCTCATCTGCAGCTTGAAACGGTACGTACCCGGGTTAATGCTGCGTGCGGCACTGTTCTTCTCGTACTGACGCACGAAGGCTCCCACGGAGCGGACGACGCCCGCTTCGTACAGCTTCTGACCGATGTCGCGTCCGGTCGCCTCGTCGTCGATCGTCACCAGGATGTCGGTCGTGCCAGGCCCCGGGTAATCGTCGGAGGCAACGGTCGAGGTATTCATCAGCTGAGAGTAGGCAAAGTAGCCCGCGCCGCCCACGAGGCCGAGTACGAGAACGATCACGAAGAAGGAGCGAATACGGCGGCGGCGCCTACGCTTGCGGGCGGCGCGGCGTTCGCTGGCGATGCGCCGAGAGCGCATGCCGGTCGTCTCTGAGGCAGCGTCGGTCGGCTTCCACGCGGGGTGCTCGCCCCGCGGCTCGGACTCCCTCAGCGACGAACGCGCGGGCGTGTCGGCAGGCACGCCCTGGATAGGGG
>CATWCG010000174.1:0-4568 GCA_958349165.1 uncultured Actinomyces sp.
ACGGCGACTACCGGCTCGACAACTGCCTCGTCGACGTGTCGCTGCCCGGCGACCTGCTCCTGCCCGGCGCGAACGTGGTCGTGGACCGCGGCGTCGCCATCGATGCTCCGGCCTCGGTCGTGTGGGGCGTGCTCGCTCGCGCCTTTGAGCCCGAGGACGAGTCAACGATCGTGGACGTTGAGGAGGAGGATCACGTGCTCATGCGCGTGGCCGCGCCCGGCGCTCCCGAGGGGGCCCCGGCCTCGGGCACGTGCGTGATCGCCCTGCTGCCCCTGTCGCCGTCGCGCACCCTGCTGCACATTCGCGAGCGTCACGAGGCCTCGGGCCGTGAGCTGGCGCTCGTGTGGGCGGGCGTCACTGCGGAGTCCCTGTCGTCCCTGTCCATGCTGAGCGACATCCGCGAAGCATGCGTCGACGGGCTCGTGGATGCCTGATTAGTCTCCTTCCAGCCCGTTCGGTTGGACAGCCATCCCCGTTGGTGTTGTAGTATCGCTCCGTACGCAACGCCGACGGGGATGTTGCACTATCCGAAGGGGGATACGGTGTTCGTCACTTCCACCGCTCTGCTCGCGCTCGTGGGCTTGTTTGTCGCGCTCCTGTGGGCGTGGACGTGGTCCGGCGTCGGCGCGAGCGCCCGTCGCGTCGCGATGCGCATGGATCTGCGCGGTGGATCGGCCAGCGCGGAGATGACGCGCCTGGTGTGGCCGCTCATGCCCCTGCTCTCCCTCGTCTGGTTCGTCACCGCTGACCTGGTGGGTCGTGAGGCCGCCGGTCTCGACACGCTCGGCCCCTGCGCTCTGATCCTGGGCCTCCTCGCCGCCATGATCCTGGTCGCTGTCCAGTCCCTGTACCTGGGTGGCATGCCCGCTTGGGCCTACCCGGGGTGGATGGCTCGCCGCTACTACGCCGCGCACCCGCAGGCGCGCGAGCGCGAGCTGGGGGTCGGTGCTCTCATCTGAGGGACTTCGAGCCCCCGATGAGGGGCCACACGGCTGTGCCGGTGGCCCACCTGGCGGCGCGTGCCGTACTCTTGGACCATGCTTCGAAATCTCTCGACTTTCTTCCTACGAACCCTGCGTGAGGACCCGGCCGATGCCGAGGTCAATTCCCATAAGCTCCTGGTCCGCGCCGGTTACATCCGCCGCTGTGCCCCCGGCATCTACACGTGGCTTCCTCTCGGCCTGCGCACGCTGCGCAAGATCGAGAACATCGTGCGCGAGGAGATGGACGCGATGGGCGCCCAGGAGGTGCACTTTCCGGGCTTGATCCCCGCCGAGCCCTACAAGGCGACGAACCGCTGGGAAGAATACGGCCCGACGCTGTTCAAGCTCAACGACCGTAAGGGCGGCGACTACCTGCTGGCCCCCACCCACGAGGAGATGTTCACCCTTCTGGTCAAGGACATGTACTCCTCGTACAAGGACCTGCCCGCGACGCTCTACCAGATTCAGACGAAGTACCGCGACGAGGCGCGTCCGCGCGCTGGCCTGATCCGTGGCCGCGAGTTCGTCATGAAGGACGCCTACTCCTTCGACATTGACGACGAGGGCCTGGACGCCTCGTACCAGGCTGAGCGCGACACCTACGAGCGCATCTTCCAGCGCCTGGGCCTGCGCTACGTCATCGTCTCCGCGATGAGTGGCGCGATGGGCGGCTCTCGCTCGGAGGAGTTCCTGCACCCCTCGCCGATCGGCGAGGATACGTTCGTGGCGTCCCCGGGCGGCTACGCTGCTAACGCCGAGGCCGTGACGACCCCCGTCCCCGAGGCCGTCGATGCGTCCGGAGTGCCCGCGCCCGTGGAGGTTCCTACGCCCGATGCCCCCACGATCGAGGCGCTCGTCGATCTGCTCAACGATCAGTACCCGCGCGATGATCGTGCTTGGACCGCCGCCGACACGCTGAAGAACGTCGTCGTGACGCTCACCCACCCGGACGGGCAGCGCGAGCTCCTCGTCGTGGGCGTGCCCGGCGACCGCGACGTCGACATGAAGCGCCTCGAGGCCGCCGTGGCCCCCGCCGAGGTCGAGATGGCGTCGGATTCGGACTTCGAGCCGCACCCCGAGCTGGTGCGCGGCTACATCGGCCCCACGGTTCTGGGCCCCAACTCGCCGAAGCGCGTCGTGGACGAGGAGGGCAACGCCTCCGGTTCCGTGCGCTACCTGGTCGACCCGCGCGTCGTCGAGGGAACCGCCTGGGTGACGGGCGCGAACGCCGAGCAACGCCACGTCCTGAACCTGGTCATGGGCCGCGACTTCACCGCCGACGGGACGATCGAGGCCGCCGAGGTGCGCGAGGGTGACCTGGCCCCCGACGGTTCGGGCCCCCTCCATCTGGAGCGCGGCATCGAGATCGGCCACATCTTCCAGCTGGGCCGCAAGTACGCCAAGGCCCTGGGCCTGACCGTGCTCGACGAGAACGGCAAGACCCAGGTCGTGACCATGGGCTCCTACGGTATCGGCGTCACCCGCGTGATGGCGGCCCTGGCCGAGGCGAACTGCGACGACAAGGGCCTGAGCTGGCCCGCGCAGATCGCGCCCTTCGACGTACACGTCCTGGCCACGGGCAAGGGCGACGAGGTCTTCGAGACCGCACAGTCGCTGGGCGAGCAGCTCGACGCGGCCGGCCTGGACGTCCTGGTGGACGACCGCCGGAAGGTCAGCGCGGGCGTGAAGTTCAAGGATTACGAGCTCGTGGGCGTGCCCTTCGGTCTGGTCGTGGGTCGTTCGCTGGCCGACGGCCAGGTCGAGATCCGCGTGCGCGCCACCGGTGAGACGATCGTAGTGCCCGTCGAGGAGGCCGTCGAGCGCCTGCGTGAGGCCCACGCGGCGGCCCTGAAGGGAGAGTGACATGGCTATTCGTCCCATCCGTATTATCGGCGACCCGGTCCTGCGCACCGTGTGCGACCCGATCACGGAGATCACGCCGAACGTGAAGGCTCTCGTCGAGGACCTCCTCGAGGGCGTCGACATGGACGGGCGCGCGGGTCTCGCCGCCAACCAGATCGGCGTGAGCCTGCGAGCCTTCTCCTGGAACATCGACGGGGAGATCGGCTACGTGCTCAACCCCCGCATCGTCGCACTG
Organism: uncultured Actinomyces sp.; assembly: GCA_958349165.1. Taxonomy (GTDB): domain Bacteria; phylum Actinomycetota; class Actinomycetes; order Actinomycetales; family Actinomycetaceae; genus Pauljensenia. Next base: position 3,082 of record CATWCG010000174.1, read on the forward strand.
AGCGAGGACGAGTACCAGGATGGTGACGAGGGCTGCCTGTCGGTTCCCGAACTGTGGTACCCGACTGAGCGCGCCTGGTATGCGCGCTGCGAGGGCACGGACCTGGACGGCAAGAAGGTTGTCGTCGAGGGCGAGGAGCTCATGGCTCGCTGCATCCAGCACGAGTGCGACCACCTGGACGGCCACATCTACATCGATCGTCTGGATCGCCCGACTCGCAAGAAGGCGCTGCGCGACATCCGCAACGCGGGCTTCTGAGAGGGCCGGTACCGTTGCGTGAGAACGCGCCGAGGAATGGAGTGCATTCCTCGGCGCGTTCCACTATCCTGTAATCACATCGTGCGTGCCGATCAGGCACGGTTCATTGCGACTCGCGGCGACTTAGGACGTAGGGGAAGACGATCCTGACAAAGCCAACAGGAGGAACAATGAGAGGGTCATACACCCGCGGTGTACTTTTCGTGCACTCAACACCGCCCGCTCTGTGCCCGCACATCGAGTGGGCGCTGGGCACCGCGCTCGGCCAGGAGGTCCGCCTCCAGTGGTCGGATCAGGAAGCGGCGCCGGGCATGGTTCGCTGCGAGTTTTCGTGGGTGGGACCGATCGGCTCGGGCGCCCGTTTGGCGTCCGCTCTGCGCGGTTGGGAGCACCTGCGCTACGAGGTGACTGAGGAAGCCACCGCCTCGAGCGACGGTGGCCGCTGGTGCCACACCCCGTCCCTGGGTATCTTCCACTCTCAGATGGATTCCGTGGGTAACGTCGTGGTCCCCGAGGACCGCATCCGCGCCGCCATGGAGTCCGCCTCCTCCTACCAGGAGCTGCTCGAGGGGCTTGACTTGGCCCTCGGTCAGGCCTGGGACGACGAGCTGGAGTCCTTCCGTCACGCCGGCGCCGGCGCGCCCGTGCGCTGGCTGAACAACCGGGTGGGCTGATGGGGTCCATCGCTGACCTGTTGGGCGACCAGCTGCGTGCGGGCTTAGCGCAGCTGGTCGATCCCGATGCCGACGGGGATGCGCCCGAGGTAACCGAGGCCTCGTCGGTCGGCTCGTCGTCGGCGAGCCCCACGGCCGCGGAACGCGCGCGCGAGGCCGCGATGGAGGCCGTCCTCGACGAGGCGGACCTGGAGCCTGCGGACGCGCGCACGGATCTGACGCTGCGCGGGGACCTGGACATGGATGACGTGTCACTGTACGCCGTCGTCGCGCGCGTCGAACGCGAGGCGAAGGTGGGATTCAGCGACGCGCAGATCGAGGGGTGGCAGACCCTCGGGGACCTGCTCGACGCGGCCGCCACAGCCGCTTCACAGTCCTGACGCAAGGGTTACGTTAGGGGAGCGTCAACGACGTTCCCAATGTTCGTAAAGTGCCTGAAAATAGGGCGATTCGGGCCTACGATGGAGGCGGATCGCCGGGGGTTATCCGGCGCTGACTGAAACGGAAGGAACGACGTTGACCCGCACCGAAGAGGATCTGCTCGGCACGCGCGAA
>CATWCG010000175.1:0-4555 GCA_958349165.1 uncultured Actinomyces sp.
GATTCCTCCTCCGAGGATTCCCCCACGGAGGATCCCGCGAGCGCGGGGGCGGGCTCCCAGTCCGCCGGTCAGAGCGGGGGTCCGAGCGGGGCTGGCGCCCAGGCCTCGTCGAGCGGGACGTTGGAGCTGACGACGGAGAACTTCGCGGCGCAGGTTGAGGAGTTGTCGTCTCACGGGAAGGTGCACGACGGGCAGCGCGTGGAGCTGACGGGCTTCGTGATGAGTGAGGCGTCGGCGCGCGGCCAGGCTTCGATTCCGCGCCTGACGTCGGAGGAGAGTTTCGCCGTGGCGCGCATGGCGATCTGGTGTTGCGCGGCGGACGCCTACGCGATCGGTTTTGCGGTGCGGTGGGATGGTCCGGTTCCCGCGGCGGACAGTTGGGTGCGCGTGGGCGGGACGCTGCGCGTGCGGGGCAATAAGGCGCTGATTATCGAGGCGGATTCGGTTGAGGTGACGAGCGCCCCGGATCCGGAGTTCGTCCTGCAGCAACGCTAACCCCACACTGTTAGCCGGCTCACAGATTTCCTTTATGTCCGTAACTTCGGACACAAAATGGGGCGCGTAGCGTGAGGAGTGCGCACACGGCAGGCGCGGGCGCATCACACAACCTTCAAGGACGAAGACATGTCATCGACACTGACACTCACCCCCGGTGAGAAGCAGGCGAGGCGCTACGCCACGAGGCTGGCGCTCATCGCAACCCTCGGCCCCTTCTTCTACGGCTTCGAGGGCATGGTCCTCAACGCCGCCATCAAGGCGGTCGGCACCACCTTCGAGCTCGGCCCCATCCTCCAGGGAGTCGCCGGCGCGGCGGGCGTCATCGGCGGCCTCATCGGCGCGCTCGCCGCAGGACGCATCTCCGACAAGATCGGCCGCAAGACGACCCTCATGTGGGTCGGCCCCTTCCTCCTCTTCGAGGCCCTCCTCGGCCCGATCTCTCCCCTCCTGGGCAGCTTCGGCTACCCATTCCTGCTCGTGACCCGCATCGTTGGGGGCATCGGCTTCGGCGCGGCAACGACGGTCGCGCCCGGCTACGTCGCCGAGATCGCCCCGGCCGACATCCGCGGCCGCCTCATCGGCTTCCGCCAGCTCGCGATCATCCTCGGCTTGTTCTTCGCGGGCCTCATTAACACCGGCGTCGTGGCCATCACCGGCGGCGCCGCCCAGCCGGCCTTCGCCGGTCTCATGACCTGGCAGGTCCTCTTCGCCTGTCTCATCATTCCGGCGCTCCTCTTCGTCATCTTCACGGCGACGATCCCCGAGTCGCCGCGCTACCTCGTCTCCGTGGGTCGCACGAAGGAAGCCGAGGCCGTGCTCGAGGCGGTCAGCGGCGAGGCTGACCCCTCCGCGCGCGCCGCCGCCATCGCGGACTCCCTGACCGCCACGGGCGGCGCCAAGCTCTCGATCGGGCAGATCCTCTCCTCCAAGTGGCGCGGCCTCGTCTTCATCGGCATGGCCATCGCCACGTTCCAGCAGCTCACCGGCATCAACGGGGTATTCTTCTACTCCAACTCCCTGTTCGCGGCGGTCGGCTTCACCGAGTCGATGGCCCTGGCCCAGACACTGCTGATCACGGGCTTCAAGATCGTCGGCGTCGTCACGGGCATCATGCTGGTCGACAAGGTCGGCCGCAAGCGCATGCTCGTCTACGGAGGCACGCTCATCTTCATCTCCCTGGGAGTCGTGGCCACCGTCTTCACGATCGCCCCCACCGTCGACGGCAAGCCCGACGTCGCCCACTCCCCCGTCCTGGCCTTCCTGGCGGTCGCCGCCCTGTGTACCTTCCTCCTGGGATTCACCTCCTCGTGGGGCCCGATCTTCTCCATCGTCATGGGCGAGATGTTCCCGAACTCGATCCGCGGCGGCGCCATGTCGCTGGCCTCGGGCGCGGACTTCCTCGTCAACTTCCTGGTCGTCCTCCTCTTCCCCTTCCTCATCGGCTGGTCGCCTGCCGGCACCTACTGGATCTACTGCGCCTTCGGCGTCCTGGCCGTCGTCTTCACCGCGAAGTACCTGACCGAAACCAGCGGCGCCCAGCTCGAAGACATGGACAAGGTCGTCTCCCAGTAGCGCCGATGCGCCACCACTTCCACTGACGAAAGAGAGAATCCAATGGCTGACACGACGCGGGATATTCCCGATAACGTCCGCAACGTCCTGGTCATCATGACCGACCAGCACCGCACCGACACGATCGGCTGCCTGGGCAACCCGCACGCCCACACCCCCGTCATCGACGCGATGGGCGAATCGGGCTTCGCCTTCACGAATTGCTTCACGCCCACGGCGATCTGCACCCCGGCGCGGGCCTCCCTCATGACGGGCAAGCGCCCGGGCAAGCACCAGGTGCTCGCCAACCCCGAGTGGAACATCGCCTACCAGGTCTCGATCCCCGAGGGCACGTGGACCTACACGCAGGAGCTGCGCGACGCCGGCTACAACGTCGGCATCGTCGGCAAGTACCACTGCGGATACAACCTGCCCGACAAGTTCGGCGCGGACGACGACACCTACTGGGGCGCCGAGAACCCGGTCGCCAACGAGAAATACGTCGCCTGGCTGCGCGCCAACAACCTCCCGCCCGTGCGCGCCCACGACCTGTGGCGCGGCAAGCTCCCGGGCGGGCGCGACGGCCACATCATCGCCGCCCGCCTCGACCAGCCCGAGGAGGCCACCTTCGAGCGTTTCCTCGCCGACCGCGCGATCGAGAAGCTGCGCGAGTACGCGGCCGACTGGAAGGGCTCGGGTCAACCCTTCTGCCTCGACGTGCACTTCTTCGGCCCTCACCTGCCCTACTTCCTGCCCGACGAGTGGTTCGACCTGATCGACCCCGACCTCGTGGAGCTGCCGGAGAACTTCGGCGACTCGCTCATCGGCAAGCCCCCGATCCAGCAGAACTACGCCACCTACTGGTCCACCTCCTCGTTCACGAACGAGCAGTGGAGGAAGCTCATCGCGGTCTACTGGGGCTACACGGCGATGATCGACTTCGAGATCGGGCGCATCATGGATGTGGCGCGCGAGCTGGGCATCCTGGAGGACACGGCGGTCTTCTTCTGCGCGGACCACGGGGAGTTCACGGGCTCGCACCGGCTCAATGACAAGGGGCCGATGATGTACGACGACATCTACAACGTGCCCTTCATCGCTCACATCCCCGGCGTGTCCACGGTGGGCCGCTCGGACGCGTTCGTCTCCCTCATCGACCTGCCGGCCACGGTCCTGGACATCGCGGGCCTGGACACCTCCCTCGTGGAGGACGGGCGCTCGATCGTGGACCTCACGCGCGGCGAGGCCGTCGACGGCTGGCGCGAGGACATCGTGTGCGAGTTCCACGGTCACCACTTCCCCCTCCAGCAGCGCATGCTGCGCACGAAGGACTTCAAGCTGGTGATCAACCCGGAGTCGATCAACGAGCTCTACGACCTGCGCCTCGATCCCGCCGAGATGAACAACGTGTACACCGTGCCCGTGTACGACGAAGTCCGCAAGGAGCTGGCCACAAACCTGTACCTGCAGCTGCGCGAGCGCGGGGACCACTCCTTCGCCAAGTGGATGGCCGCGATGACCGACTTCGAGATCCCGCTGGTCAACACGGCTCGCTCCGACCTCGACGAGGTCACGAGCGACTAGACACGCGCGCGGCGGCGGGGATCTGGAGGCACCTCCGCCGCCGCGCAGGTGGCGTTCCCGCGCGCCGCACCCACTGGACACGTACAGTGATACGTATCATAGATAGGTTGGAACGAGGCCAGGGCGGCGCGCCGCCCGAGGGCCGACAGTCGGGAAGGACGGACATGCACTACCCCACGCGCCACCCCCTCCCCACGCTCGAAGACCGCATCGTGGCACAGCTGGCGCTCTCCCCCGCGACTCGCTCGCAGCTGTGCGAGGCCCTGGACACCTCCCGCACGAACCTGGGCCGGGCACTGTCAACTCTCCTGGACGAGGGATCGGTTGGCGCCGTGCGCTCCAACGCGGCCGGTCGCGGACGCCCCACTCAGCTCCTCGCCCTCAACGCAACGGCGGCGCACGCGGTCGGCCTGCTCATCACGCGCACCTCCTGCGCCGGCGTCATGCTCAACCGGTCGGGGACTGTCCTGGCGGCCGTCCACATCGTCTCCCCGTCATCCCCATCGATGTTCCGCTCGCTCGAACAGACCTGCGAGACCCTGGCCGAGAGCGCCGCCGCCCAGGGCGTCGACGTGACGCGCGTGCGCGCCGTGGGCGTCGGCGCGCCCATCCCGATGGGCCGCAACGCTCGCCTATCCTCAAACGCCTATCCGAGCGTGGAGGAGCTGGCCCGCCTCACGGGCCGCTGGTGGCCCGCGGCCCCGGTGGTGGACAACACGGTGCGCATGGCGGCCCTCGCGGAAGGACTGTGGGGCGCGGGAACCGGCATGTCCTCCTTCATCTACCTGCGCCTGTCGGGGGGTGTGGGCGGCTGCGTCGTGTCCGATTTCCGCCTCGTGGGCGGGGCGACGGGGCTCGCCGGCGAGCTGGGCCACATCACGGTGGCCGGTAACGACGCCCTGTGCGCGTGCGGCAAGCTCGG
>CATWCG010000176.1:0-4551 GCA_958349165.1 uncultured Actinomyces sp.
AGACGTAGGGGACGCGCCGCAGGGCGCAGGCCAGGCGCACGGCCGCGCCGGTTGTGGGCGGGGGTTCGGCGACGACCACGTCCGGCCGAGGCCCGGCAAGCAGTCGCGCAATCAGCGGCACGTCGAAGGACAGGTAGGAGACGTATCCGCGCACGGCGCCGGTCCGGTCGCGCAGCACCGGGGCTCGCCTGACCTCGACGCGGCCGGTGCCGGGTTCCTCAGCGCGCGCGGCGTCGCGGGCGACGGCTGGCGCCAGGCGCGAGGTCAGGACGCGCACGCGGTCCCCGCCGCCTGCCAGCGCCCGCGCGAGGGCCCCGAGGCGCAGCGCGGCGGCGGTGGGTTCCGGTGTAAAAGTGCGGGTCGCGAGGGTGACTAGCATGCGGGCGAGGTTCCCCCGCCGATGGTGATGCGCGGGGTACCGCTCCAGGCCTCGGGAGACGTGATGGCGCGGCCGTCGACGAGGAGGCGCACGCCGGGCAGGTCCGCGGGCGTCAGGTCCCGGTAGGTGGCGTGGTCGGCCTGGACGATGGCGACGTCCACGGCCTCGCCGAGGTGGTAGGCATCCCAGCCGAAGTCGGCAAGCTCCTCATCGCTGTAGAGGGGGTCGTGGACGCGCACCCGCGCCCCGGCCTCGCGCAGGGCGTCGACAACACCGAAGACACCTGAGAACGCCGTTTCCTTGACCCCTCCGCGGTAGGCGGCGCCCAGGACGGCCACGCGCAGCCCCGCCAGAGACCCCAGCAGGGAGGCTGCGCGCGAGACCGCGTAGGCGGGCATGGCGGCGTTCGCGGCGCGCGCGGCGGACACGACGGTCGCGTCCGGATCCCCGGCCAGGTACAGGCGCGGGTAGACGGGGATACAGTGGCCGCCGACCGCGATGCCGGGCCGGTGAATGTGGGAGTAGGGCTGGGAGTTGCAGGCCTCGATGACGCGGGCGACGTCGATGCCGGCCGCGTCCGCGTAGCGCGCGAACTGGTTCGCCAGGCCGATGTTGACGTCCCGGTACGTGGTCTCGGCGAGCTTGGCCATCTCCGCGGCCTCGGCGCTTCCCATCGGCCACACGCCGTTGGGGCGCGGCAGGTCGTCGCGTTCGTCGAAGGAGAGGACTGCCTCATACAAGCGCACGCCGCGAGCCTCGCCGGATTCGCTCAGGCCCCCCACGAGCTTCGGGTAGCGCGCCAGGTCCGCGAAGACGCGTCCCGTGAGGACGCGCTCGGGCGAGAACACGACGTCGAAGTCACGCCCCTCGGCCAGGCCGGAGACCTCCTCGATGAGCGGCTTGTAGCGCCCGCGCGTCGTGCCCACGGGCAGGGTCGTCTCATAGGAGACCAGGGTGCCGGGCGTCAGGTGCGCGGCCATGGAGCGGGTGGCGGCGTCCATGACGCGGAAGTCGGGTCGGCTCTGGTCGTCCACGACGAGGGGCACGACCATGACGACGGCGTCGGCGCCGGGGATCGCGTCGGCGTACTCGGTCGTGGCGCGCAGCGCGCCGGAGGAGGCGAGCGGAGGCAGGTACTCGGCCAGGTGAGCCTCGCCCGGGAAGGGCTCGACCCCCTCGTTAATGAGGGCGACCACCCGCGGGTTCACGTCAACGCCGACGACGGTGTGCCCGCCGCGCGCGTAGTGCACCGCCAGCGGCAGACCGATCTTGCCCATGCCGACGACCGCGATGCGCATGGGGTCCCCTTTCCGTCTCCGGCCTCGTTGTTCTCCTCCAGTGTAGTGCCACCCAGCTCCTACAATGGGGGCGTGGATCGCGCGCTCAACCTCCTGCTCTACCCCTCCAACCTGGCCTCGCCCGGGCGCCTGGTGAAGATCGCGCGCTCACTGTCCCCCCTGTTCTCCCAGACGCGCGTCGTCGGCATCGATCAGGGCGGGCTTCCCGCGGACGAGGCCGTGGCCCCCACCGTGCGCCTCACGCGGATTCGCGGAGCGTCCCTGGGCGCGCCCCTGGGCGGGGTGAGGGTCGTCTGCGCGTGGGGGGCTCGCGTGTACCGGCGGTTCGCGAGGCAACGCGTCGCTGCCGTCTCCGCGCAGAACCTGTTCCTCCTGCCCCTCGCGCATGCCCTGGCGCGGCGCACGGGCGCGATGTTCGCCTACAACGCGCACGAGTTGGAGACGGAGACGGTAGGGTCAGCGGGGCTGCGCCAGAGGCTCCAGCGCGTGATCGAGCGCCACTACATCCGCCGCGCGGACGTGGTGTCCGTGGTGAATGAGTCGATCGCGCAGTGGTACCGCGAGGCCTACCCGGGCGTCGATCCGGTCGTGGTGACGAACGCGCCGACGGGGACGGGCGGGGTCATCGACCTGCGCGCGCGGCTGGGGATCCCGGAGGGCGAGCTCCTGTACCTTCATTCGGGGTACCTGGCGCCCGGGCGCAACATTCCCTTGATTTTGCGCGCCTTCGCGCAGGTGGGGTCGCACGTCGTCTTCGTCGGGGAGGGCGCCCTGCTGGACGAGGTCGAGCGCGCGGCCGCCACACACCCGACCATTCACCGCCTGCCTCCCGTGGAGCCGGACCAGGTGCTCGCCATGACGCGCGGGGCTGACGTGGCGCTGTGCCTCATCGAGTCCGGGTGCCTCTCGCACCGCTTGTCCACGCCCAACAAGATGATGGAGGCCTTCGCCGCCGGCACCCCCGCGCTGTGCTCTGCCCTGCCCGAGGCCCGCCGGTACCTGGGCGATCAGGCCGACACGTGGGTGCTGGAGGATCCGGAGCACGACCTCGTTTCTGCCTTGGAGCGCATCACGCGCGAAGACGTTGAGGCCTTTACGGCCCCGGCGATCCCCACGTGGGAGGAGGGGGCCTCGCGCCTCCGAGAGGCCTACGAACGGGCCCTCGCCGCACGATCGACCCATCAATAGTTCCCCCACAATCTCGCATGCAATTTGGGTTCACTAACTTTTCTTAGCATTCCTAAAAATGGCAGAATATCAAGGTTTTTGACCTTACGTAGAAATGGACCACATGGAAATTGCATGCGACTTTTGGGGAAGACGAGGCGTGTCACGAGGCCGGTCGGGCGTGTCAGGAAGCGACGAGATCGCCTGTTTCACAAGGGTTTCACGAGGCCGCTAGCTCACCCGTTTTACAAGGGTTTCACGAGGCCGACGGGCGTTTCGGTCATCCACGTCTGTCACGCGGTCGCGCACTACGCCGCCGGCCGTGCCCGATCCCCGTCGTAGGCGCGCGCCGTCAGGACAGCCATGACGAGCATCCCCACGAGCAACACCGCCATCAGGGCGCCGAGCACCGCGACCGTCGCCTCCACGCCGTAGGGGCTGCACGCGAGCCAGGCCAGGGGCGCCGCGCAGTACACGCACGCGAAGGCCAGCATGCGCCGCTGATGATAGGTCACGACAAACACGTTCGACAGCGGCGAGGTCGCCACCGTCAGGGCCAGCCACGGAGCCAGGGACCGCGCGAAGTACCCGGCCGCCTCCCAGCGCGCGCCGAACACGAGGGGGAAGAGAGCCGGGCTCACCCACGCGAGCAGCGCAAACACGGGGATCGAGCAGGCCAGGGCAATGCCGCCGACGCGCACGACGACGCGGGTCATCGCTCCGGGCGGGGTGTCCGACAGGCGCGGCAGGTAGACCTGCGAGAGCGCCCCCGCGATGAGGGCGACCGGGGCCTGCAAAGCGAGCCACGCCACGTTGAACTGGCCGAGCGAGGCCACGGAATACGTGGCAATCAGCATCGGGATCGCGCTCGTGCGCACCGCGTCGACGACGACGTTGGGCACGCCCACGAGGGCCATCTTCCGGTAGCGAGACGCCACCTCGCGCAGGGGCGGGTCCGAGGCCTCGCGCTCGCGGGCGTCGCGGGCGCGCCACGACAGGTAGGCGACGGCGAGCCCCTGGCCCGCGATCGTCGCACCGATGGCGGCGCCCAGGCCACCGCCAGCCAGGAAGCCGCACACCAGCTGCAGGGCCGCAATCCCGAGAGAGCGCACGACCGACGAGCTCGCGATCGCCTGGAATCGCCGGTGGCGGGTCAGCCAGTAGGAACACACCTGCCCCTGGGCCAGGAACAGGACGGAGACGCCGACGGCGAGCATCCAGCCCGCGAGCGCGGCCCCGTAGCGCGCGCTCACCCACGGCCAGGCGGCGGCCGCGATCAGGGTGGCCAGGGCGGAGGCGACAAGCACGCAGCGCGAGGCGAGGCGGGCCAGGGAGCGGGCCGAGGCCTCGTCGCCGGGGGCGGGCAGGACGATGCTGAGGTCGAAGCGGGCGCCCGCGACGGCCGCGCCGAGCGTGGCGGCGGAGGTGAAGATGCCCAGGTATCCGAGGTCCGTGTCCGTGTAGAGGCGGGCGACGCCGATCTGGGCGACGAAGGCGATACCCTGGGCGAGGAGCGTTCCCCCGAGGAGGGTGAGCACCTGCGCGAGGACGCCCGAGCGGGCGGGGCGATCGGCGTTCGTCATGGACTCATTTAATCACCTGGGGCGCGTGGCTTGCCCCTAGGATGGTGGTATGCCCGCTCCCTGCTCCGCTCCCGTCTCCGGGTGGCCCTCGTGAGGGTCGCTCTGACGAAGGGGACCCTGCTGG
>CATWCG010000177.1:0-4547 GCA_958349165.1 uncultured Actinomyces sp.
GACCTGATGCGCGCCCTACCCGAACGCAGCGACGAACTCGTGCGCATCGTCCTCCTCCTGGACGCGCTGCCCACCGCCGAAATGGAGGTCCTCACGCCCAAAGACTTGCCGTCCATCCAATGGCTGCGCGCTCACCGCGCCCACGCCGGGGGAGTCGCTCTGGTGCGCGCGTGCGCTGCCGCGGGCATGCCGCTCGCCGGCGTCGAGGCCCTCCAAGCCCAGACTGAGGGCTTCGCCCGCACGGTCGTGCGCGAGGGCGCGGTCGCTGCCCTGCTCTCCGGCGTCGAGGCGCTGCCCACCGCCAGCGAGTACGCCTCGCCCACGACGTGGCTCGCGCGTGTGCGCTGACGCCTCGCGCTTCGTGGGCGCCAACCCCCGAGGCCACCTGCGCGCCTGCTCGCTCGCGGTACGCGAGAGCCTGCGCGCATTCATCGACGAGGCCGGGGCGCCTCCCGCCCTCGTCGTCGGCCTGTCGGGGGGAGCGGATTCCCTGGCGTTGGCGCTGACCGTCATCGACGTCGCCGACCGCCTCGGCATTCCGGTCGTCACGGTGACCGTCGATCACGGCCTGCGGGAGGGGAGCGGGCCCGAGGCTCGCCGCGTCGCCGACCTGGCCGCCTCCTGGGGGGCGCGAGCCCTCGTCGACACCGTGACGGTCGACGGGCGCGGAGGCCCCGAGGGGGCAGCCCGTGACGCCCGGCGAGCCGCCCTGCGCGCGGTCGCACGGAGAGAGCGTGCCCCGATCCTCCTCGGCCACACCATGGACGACCAGGCCGAGACTGTCCTCCTGCGCCTCGCGCGAGGCTCCGGGCCCTCGTCCCTGCGTGCCATCGCCCCGGTCTCGCGCGACGCTGACGGCGTCACGTGGCTGCGCCCCCTCCTCGGGCTGCGCCGCAAGGACACGGAGGGCGCCTGCGCCCAGGCGGGCCTGACCCCCGTCCACGACCCGACTAACGACGTCGACGGCCCGTGGCGCGCCGCCGACGGGAGCGCCCTGCGCCGCAGCGCCGTGCGCCAGCGCGCCATCCCCGCCCTGGCCTCGGCCCTCGGCGTCGACCCGGTGCCCGCCCTCGCCCGCACGGCCGCCCTGTGTGCCGCAGACGACGACGCCCTCAACGACTGGGCGCGTACCCTGACCGCGCTCGCGTCCGACGAGCAGGCGCTCGCGGGAGGCGCGCCCCACGTCGGCGAAGGGGAACGGGCGGACGAGCCGGCCGGGGCCTCGTCCCTGCGGGTCGCCGACCTGGCGGGCGCCCCCCGAGCCGTGCGCACGCGCGCGCTGCGCGAGGCGGCCCAACGCGCGGGCATCCGCGCCCTGTCGGGGACGCACCTGGACGCCCTCGACGACCTGGTCGTCGCCTGGCGGGGGCAGGGCGAGATCCCGCTGCCCGGCGGCGGCGCGCGCCGAGTCGGGCGCTCTGGCGGGGCGCGCATCGTCCTCGCGGCGCGCGGGCGTGAGCCGACGGTGTTGCGCTCACAGTGAGAATCTATGTCTTCCTGGCACAACCACGCGGTTATATGGCACGCTTATAGTGCAACCGCTCGCGGAGCACCGATACGAAAAGAGGACACAGTGGACGCCACCGACATGGGAAACGATCTGAAAGAAATCCTCGTCACCGCCGAGGACATGGACCGTAGGCTCGGAGAGATGGCCGAGCAGATTGACCGCGACTACGCGGGCAAGGAACTGCTCATCGTCGGTGTCCTGCGCGGCGCCGTCATGGTGATGGCCGACCTGTCCCGCAAGCTGCACACGCCCCTCGAAATGGACTGGATGGCCGTCTCCTCCTACGGCTCGGGCACGAAGAGCTCGGGCGTCGTGCGCATCCTCAAGGATCTCGACCAGGACGTCGCCGGGCGCCACGTCCTGATCGTCGAGGACATCATCGATTCGGGCCTGACGCTGTCGTGGCTGCAGGCCAACCTCATTGGACGTGGAGCCGCCTCCGTCAACATCGCGACCGCGCTGCGTAAGCCCGCCGCCGCGAAGGTTGACATCGACGTGACCTACGTGGGCTTCGACATTCCCGACGAGTTCGTCGTCGGCTACGGCCTCGATTATGCGGAAAAATACCGCAACCTGCCCTTCGTGGGGACGCTCCAGCCCCACGTCTACGCCAACTAACAACTTCGGAACCTGATAAGGGACATACGTGAACGACAAGACGAAGAATAAGCGCCCGAGCTTGGCGTGGGTGACGATTCCGCTCGTCATCCTGCTCGCGGGCGGATGGTTCCTCTGGCAGGCGTTCCAGCCTCGCTCGATTTCCACGTCCGAGGGTATGGCGCTCATTTCGGGGACCACCGTCGAGAAGGTCGTCCTCAACGAGGGCACCCAGCAGGTGAACCTGACGCTGAGCGAGGACTACCACCACGAGAGCACGGGCGTGGGCGACCCTTCCGCGAACCTCGGGAAGAACGTCTACTTCACGTACTCCTACGTTCAGACGAAGGACATTTTGGACACGGTCGCGGCCCAGGCGCCCTCCAAGGGCTGGAACGCGGTGCGTCCCCAGTCCAGCGCCCTGGGCGCCATGTTCCAGCTGATTGTCCCGCTCCTGATCCTCATGGGCGCCTTCTATTTCATCATGCGTTCCATGTCGGGCTCGCGGATGATGGGCGGCTTCACCCAGTCGCGCGCCAAGGAATTCAACCAGGAACGCCCGGACGTGACCTTCGCGGACGTGGCCGGTGAGGACGAGGCCGTGGAGGAGCTCGAGGAGATCCGCGAGTTCCTGGCGTCCCCGGACAAGTTCCACAAGGTGGGCGCGCGCATCCCGCGCGGCGTCCTGCTCTACGGGCCCCCCGGAACCGGTAAGACCCTGCTCGCCAAGGCTGTGGCCGGCGAGGCGAAGGCCCCCTTCTTCTCAATCTCCGGTTCGGAGTTCATGGAGCTCTACGTCGGCGTGGGCGCCTCGCGCGTGCGCGAGCTCTTCGAGCGCGCCAAGAAGAACGCGCCGGCCATCATTTTCGTCGACGAGATCGACGCGGTGGGTCGCCACCGCGGCAGCGGCATCGGCGGCGGCAACGACGAGCGCGAGCAGACGCTCAACCAGCTCCTCGTCGAGATGGATGGCTTCGACGAGCGCGCCAACATCATCCTCATCGCGGCGACCAACCGCCCCGATATTCTGGATCCGGCGCTGCTGCGCCCGGGCCGATTCGACCGCCAGATCGCCGTCGAGGCCCCGGACCTGAAGGGCCGCGAGGCGATCCTGAAGGTGCACGCGCAGGGCAAGCCCCTCACGCAGCAGGTGGACCTGCGTCAGATCGCCAAGCGCACCCCCGGTTTCACGGGCGCGGACCTGGCGAACGTCCTCAACGAGGCGGCGCTGCTCACCGCGCGCTCGAACATGCAGTTCATTGACGAGCGAGCCATCGACGAGGCCATCGACCGCGTCATCGCCGGCCCTCAGAAGCGCACCCGCGTCATGAACGATCACGACAAGGCCGTGACCGCCTACCACGAGGCCGGCCACGCCCTGGCCGCCGCCGCACTGAACTACACGGACCCGGTCACGAAGGTGACGATCCTGCCGCGCGGCCGCGCGCTGGGCTACACGATGGTCATGCCCACCGAGGACCGCTTCAACAAGACCCGCAACCAGCTCCTCGACGACCTGGTGTACGGCATGGGCGGCCGCGTCGCCGAGGAGATCGTGTTCCGCGACCCCTCGACCGGCCCCGCCAACGACATCCAGCAGGCCACGAAGACGGCCCGCGCGATGGTCACCGACTACGGCATGAGCGACCGCATCGGCATGGTCAAGCTCGGCGACGCCGACACCGAGGCCTTCGGCCACGGCTCCGGCGAGGGCCCGCGGGCCTTCTCCGACGAGACCGCAGCGATCATCGACGAGGAGGTTCGCCGCCTCCTGGACAACGCGATGCGCGAGGCGTGGCGCATTCTTTCGGAAAACCGCTCGGTTCTGGACACTCTGGCGTCCCGCCTCCTGGAGGAGGAGACCCTCGACGAGGCGCAGCTCGCGGAGATCTTCAAGGACGTCGTCAAGGCGCCCGAGCGTCCCGTGTGGAACTACCAGTCGGACGCCGCGGTCCCGGGCGTGGTCCTGGGCCACCCCGTGGGCATCAAGCCTGACGACGAGTGGAAGGCCGTCCCCGAGCAGGGCATCGACGTGTCGCCGACCGAGGTCACCGATGCCTCGGGCGAGGAAGAGGTGCAGGCGTGACCTACGATGCCGCAGCCGTGGAGAAGGCCTCGCGCGACCTGTTGGTCGCGATCGGCGAGGACCCCGAGCGCGAGGGCCTGATCGGTACCCCTGACCGCATGGCGCGCGCGTGGCGCGAGATGTGCTCAGGCCTCTTCGAGGACCCCCGCGAGCACCTGCGCACGCAGTTTCATGCGGGCACGGACGAGCTGGTGCTGGTCCGCGACATTACCTTCCACTCGGTGTGCGAGCATCACCTGCTGCCCTTCTACGGCCGCGCGCACGTGGGCTATATTCCGCGCGGCGGCGTCGTCACGGGCCTGTCGAAGCTCGCGCGCCTCGTCGAGGGCTATGCGCGGCGCCCCCAGGTCCAGG